>JANXSC010000380.1 GCA_025352845.1 Opitutaceae bacterium | reverse complement strand
CGCGGGCGCCGCCGACGACCGTGCGACTCCCGATCTGGGCAACCCTAGCCGCAGAAGAGGCTTCCATTTCCGATCTTCCCGGCCTTCCTGTTCCCTTCATCGGTTCGCACGCAGGCGCATGGGATGCCACGCCACCGGCGCCGGCCCCGGTTTTCTTCATTCCTTTCGTGTCGTGGGTGTGTTTCGTGGGCTTCCTCTCCCATGTCCGAGTTCAAACACTTCTTCGGCGTCGCGCCGTCCGACCAAAACGCCCTCGATCTTTTCGCGGGCGAGTGGTCGTCACAGCCGCCGTCGGCCCGGCCGGAGCTGAAGGCGGGCGTCACCCCGCTCTTTGACGACCCCCGAATCGCGTGGGCCAACCACCGGCTGATCGAGATGGGCCTCGAAGGCGGCGTGCAGGATCGCGACGTGCTGGAGCTCGGACCGCTGGAGGGCGGCCATACGTTTCTCCTCGACCGGCTCGGCGCGAAATCCGTCACCGCCGTCGAGGCCAATGCCCGCGCCTACCTGAAATGCCTGATCGCAAAAGAAACCTTCGGGATGCCGCGCGCGCGGTTTCTCCTCGGCGATTGCCTGGAATTTCTGCGGACCAACGAGCGCCGCTACGAAGTCGGCATCGCCTGCGGCATTCTCTACCATCTCACAAATCCGGTCGAGTTGCTCGAGCTGCTCGCGCGCCGCTGCGACGCGCTGTTTCTCTGGACCGTTTTCTACGATGCGGACTTCGTCGCGAAAAATCCCGTGCCCGGCGCCAAGTTCTCCGAGGCGCTCAGCATGGAGACCGCCGGCTTCAAACACACGGTGCACCGTTTCAACTATGGGCCGTCTCTCGACTGGAAAGGCTTCTGCGGCGGCGGTGAAGTTTACAGCTACTGGATGGAGAAGCACGAAATCGAGGCCGCGCTGCGCACCTTCGGATTCACCGATTTCCGCTCGGAAGTGCACCCGAATGTCCACGGCAGCGCGCTGATGTTGGCGGCGGTGCGCGCTCCGCGCGCAAGTTAAAAGTTGAAGGGTGAAAGTTGAAAGACCGACCGACCGAGAGGCCCCATCACGCCGAACCTCCGAGATGGATCGAAGCCCCAACGGGGCGAAATGAGATAGCCCAGGGCAACGCCCTGGGGATTCATTCGGGAAAACAACGAGCCCTGAAGGGGCGAAACTGTTCCAACCGGTTACGCCCTTTCAGGGCTTTTGAAATTGGTGTGGTCGATTTCCCAGGGCGTTGCCCTGGGCTATTACCTCACGCCCCTTCGGGGCTTTCGGAAAACGGGCCGTTTCCATTCCGCTTTCCTTTTTCCCGCGAACGCCACCGGAAAATCAGTCGGGCTTTCAACCTTCACCTTTCAACTTTCCCGGCTCCGCCGAGGCCAAAAATCTCACCCAAATTTGACGTGGCGTGGCACCCACAACACCGTCTTACTGTCGTCACGCCGATGAGAACTCTTGCCCGCACCGCCTCGCTTTCGCTGCTGCTCGCCGCAGGCATGTTCGCGGCGGAATCCGGCTCGGTGCTTTCGAGCAAGACGCCGTTCGGTGCCCCCCGCGGCGCCGGCGGTCCGGCTGAGGCGGCGAATGAAGCCATCGAGTTCACCGGCGTGAGCACGATCGGCGCAAAAACCGATTTTGTTTTCTACGACAAATCCGCGAAGAAGAGCCACTGGATCGCCAAGGGCGAGACCAAGGGCGGCATCTCCATGCTCAACTACGATGCCAAGCGCGAGCAGGCCGTCGTGAAGGTGAACGGCACCGAAAAAACTCTCAACCTCCGCAAACCCGCTGGCTCCTCCGCCGCGGCCCGCACCGTCGCCGCCGTGCCCAGCGGTTTCAACATCCCCGCGCCGGCGAACACCGCCGCTCCTGCGCTGACGACGCCGGCGGCCGGTGTCGCGATTCCCTCCCAGCCGAACGCCACGCCCGCCGCCCCCGCCGCGCCGCTCACGCAGGTCCAGCAGGAAACGGAAGCGCGGATGCTCGTCAGCGACCTGCTCGAAATCGGCATGGCCCAGCGCAAGGCCTACGAGGAAAAATTAAAGCAAGCCGGCACCGACCCGACCGCGGCGCAAACCCCGCCCGCCGATCCGACCGGAGCCACGCCGCCGAAGACGGGCGGGTGAAGGTTTCGATTCTTAGATCTAGTCGAGGCTTCGAAACTCTCCGCATTTCGCAGCCGAACCACTCTGATAGGTGAAGAAAGCTTATGAAAACCCTTTCGGACAAGTGGAGTGCTTTCCTTAGCACGAAGCCGGAGACTGGAATGGATTATCAAGTCGTTGCCGTCACACTTCGCGATGGCCGCAAGATAGAAGATGTCGCGGTGGTTGGCGCTCGCAGTATCGGCGAGGTTCGCGGCCACGATGATATTCCGTTTGAGCCTGACGATATCGTGGGCATCGAGCTGACGCACAATCGTTGGAAGTTTCGGAGATGAACAAAGTCACTATCCCTGAGAGTTGAGTGCATCCCTGGGCGTTGTGTGCTCGGTCGTCGCCTCACGCCCCCGGCTTCGTCCCCCAGCCGTAAACCCAAAAATCCAACCGGCCCGCGACGTGGATGTCGGCAAAGCCCGCGTGCCGCAGGAAGGCGTCGATCTCGGGTTGCGTGGAAGCCTTGGAGATTTGGGCGGGGCGCTCCTTCGGTTTGAAATTTTTGCGGCTCTCCTCAAACACCTTCCAGCCCACCGGTGACGCGAGGTCGACGTTGTCGCAGTAGAAGCGACCGCCGGGTTTCAGCACGCGTTTCGCCTCGAGCACGTAGTTGTAGCGGTCCCATTCCTCGAGATGCATGAAGACGACGGTCGTGTAGACGACATCGACCGAGGCATCGGGAATCGGCTGCAAGTCGTAGCCGGAGATTTCCTGGAGCCGGATGTTGGTCAGCCCGAGCAGCCGCCGGCCGGCGAGCCGCAGCATGTTGGCCGACACGTCGCAGCCAATCCACTCCTTGACGAACGGCGACAGCACGCGCCCCACGCGCCCCACGCCGCAGCCGATTTCGAGAAACGTGTCGGTGGGGCGGACACCGACCGTGTCGCGCAGGATATCGATGGTGTCCTCGGCGTCGGCGTGAAATTTGTCCTCGTCGGTGTAGCCGGAGACGACGAGATACGCGTCCCGCTTGGAACCCGAGAGGGAGTTCCACACCGCCTTGTAATCGCCGCGCAATTGGCTCATCGGAGGGAGTGAAAGTGAAAGTGAGAGGGAAAGGGAAGAGCTAAGATTCGGGCGGAGCGGGCCGAAGATTACCCTTCACCCTCACTCTCACTTTCCGTTTCACTCCTTTCATGCGCATCCTCATCTCCGGCGTCTGCGGCTTCGTGGGCAGCACGCTCGCGCGCGCCCTCGCCGAGGCCGGCGGCCACGAGATCGCGGGCTTCGACAATTTTATCCGGCCGGGCAGCGAGACCAACCGCGCCGAACTCAAGCACCGCGGCGTGAAACTTTTCCATGGCGATCTGCGCGCGCCGAGCGATCTGGAGACACTGCCCGCGGTCGACTGGGTGATCGATGCGGCGGCGAACCCGAGCGTGCTCGCGGGCGTGGATGGGCGCACGAGTTCGCGCCAGCTCGTCGAGCACAACCTCGGCGGCACGGTGAACCTTCTGGAGTTCTGCAAACAGCACCGCGCCGGCTTCACTCTCCTCAGCACGAGCCGCGTCTACGCCATCGCGCCGCTGGCCGCGCTACCGACCGAGGTGAAGGAAAATGCGTTTCGCCTTTCCGCCAAAGCCGAGGGCCTGCCCAGCGGCGTGAGCGCGGCCGGCGTCGCGGAGAATTTCTCCACGCAGGCGCCCGTCTCGCTCTACGGCGCGACCAAGCTGGCCAGCGAGGCGCTCGCGCTCGAATACGGCGAGACTTTCGGGCTGCCCGTCTTCATCAACCGCTGCGGCGTGCTCGCCGGGGCGGGCCAGTTCGGCCGCGCCGACCAGGGCATCTTCGCCTATTGGATCAATGCGTGGCTGCGGCAACGGCCGCTGAACTACATCGGCTTCGGCGGCCATGGCCATCAGGTGCGCGACTGCCTGCACCCGCGCGATCTCGTGCCGGTGCTGGCGCAACAGCTCCGCGCGCCGAAACTCGCCGCGCCGGATCGCATCGCGAATTTTTCCGGCGGTGCGGCGTCGGCGCTGTCGCTGCGGCAACTGAGCGACTGGTGCGCCGCCAATCTCGGCACGCACACGGTCGGCGCCGACGCGACGCCGCGGGCCTTCGACATTCCGTGGCTGGTGCTCGACTCCGCGAAGGCGGCGCGACTCTGGCAGTGGCGGCCCGCGACCGCGACGCCCGCGATCCTCGCCGAGATCGCGGCGCACGCGCGCGCGCATCCCGACTGGCTCGATCTCTCGACGCCGATCTGACGATGAAGGAATCGCCCCCGCCCACTCCGCAGGCACCGCTGAAATTATTTTCCGTCGTCATCCCGGCCCGCGACGAGGAGGAGTCGCTGCCCGCGACGTTGCAGGATATTTTCGCCACCTTCACCGCCGAGGGCATCGCGCACGAGATCGTGGTCGTCGATGATGGCAGCCGTGACCGCACGTGGGCGGTGTTGCAGGAGCTGAAGAAAAAATTCCCCACGCTCGCCCCCACGCGAAACGCCAGCGGCACGCACGGCTTCGGCCGCGCCGTCGTGTGGGGCATGGAGCAGAGCCGCGGCGACGCCATCGTGATCATGATGGCCGACGCCTCTGATGCACCCGCCGACGCGGTGTGCTACTGGCGGCTGCTCAACGACGGCTACGACTGCGCGTTTGGCAGCCGCTTCATCGAAGGCGGCGAGGTCATCGACTACCCGCGCGTAAAACTCTTCGTGAACCGCATCGCGAATTTTCTCGTGCGCGTGGGGTTCAACATCCCGCTGAACGATACGACCAACGCGTTCAAGGCCTACCGCCGCACCGTGATCGACGGCTGCCGGCCGTTTCTCGCCCCGCATTTCAACCTCACCGTCGAGCTGCCGCTCAAGGCCATCGTGCGCGGCTACAGTTTCGCCGTCACCCCAATCTCGTGGCGCAACCGGAAATTCGGGGTCGCCAAGCTGAAGATCAAAGAAATGGGCAGCCGTTATTTTTTCATCTGCGCCTACGTGTGGCTGGAAAAATATTTCAGCCGCGGCGACTATCGGAGGAAGTAACCGGTTCGTCACCGCCGCCAGCCAAGCTTTTCGTTGGCGTCCGGCGCTTAATTAGTATGAAAGCTGCAACACAAGACGAATACCACACCTCATCACCATAAGAACCATCGTCCTCACACCATGAAACTGTCCCTCCTCCCCTTGGCCCGCGCGCTCGCCGTCTGCGTCGCGCTGGTCCTCGCGCCCTTCGCCTTCGCGCAGGGTGTCGTCTCCTCCGGTCTCACCGGCATCGTTCGCGACTCCGGCGGCAAGCCCGGTCGCCAGTGCCACCGTCTCCGCCGTCCACACTCCCACCGGCACCAGCTATTCTGCCACCACCAGCGACGGCGGGCGCTACAACTTTCGCGGCCTGGTCGTCGGCGGGCCCTACACGGTCTCGGTGACCGCCAGCGGCTTCAAGGGCGTCGAGCGCAACGATGTCATGACCGCACTGGGCCAGGACGTCGACCTGCCGTTCGTCATCGAGGCCAGCAGTGTCGTCGTGATGGAGAAATTCGTGGTGAAGGATCAGGCGCTCGCGCTCGACTCCGGTGCAACCGGCGCGGCCAGCCTGCTTGATCGCGACCGGCTCCTGCTGCAACCCTCCGCCCAGCGCTCGTTCGCCGATCTCGCGCGCACCAACGCCATGGTCACCCTCCGCGCCGTCTTCGGCGATCGCCAGGAGGGCATGATCGCGGCCGTCGGCACCAACAACCGCTTCAACTCCGTCATGCTCGACGGCGCGCGCATCAACGATTCGTTCGGCCTCAACGCCTCCGGCCTCCAGTCGTTCTTCAATCCGCTCTCCATCGAGACGGTCGAGCAGTTCTCGATTTCCGTGTCGCCCTTCGACGTCCGCCAGAGCGGCTTCACCGGCGCCGCCATCAATGCCGTCACCCGCTCCGGCACGAACACCTTTCACGGCAGCCTCTACGGCTTCTACTCCGATCAGAAATACGCCAGCCGCGACCTCGTCGGCGGGCTGGCCGGCAAGCGACCGTTCGACGAGCGCAGGACCTGGGGTGCCAGCCTCGGCGGTCCAATCTGGAAGAATCACATCTTCTTTTTCGCCAACTACGAAAAGTTCCACCGCGAGCAGGTCGCCCCGACGGCCGGCTTCACGCCCACCGCCGGCGACCTCACCACGATCACCAACGCGGCGAAAGCGATCATCTCAGCCTCCGGAAAAACGATCGATGCCGGCACGTTCGGCGGGAGCGCCGTCGCCGCGACCGAGGAGGAAAAGAAACTCTACAAGATCGACTGGAACGTCACCCGGGACCACCGGCTCTCGGTGCGCTACAACGAGACCGTCGGCGAGCTGCCGCAGTTCGGGCGCTACGGCACCACGGGGGCGTTTTCGAATCCGATTCTCTCGGCCGCCATTCCGGCGACCACGGCCGGGACGGCCCTCAGTTCCAATTTCTACGCGCAGATCCGCACGGAAAAGGTCTGGGCCGGCACGCTGAACAGCCAGTGGTCCCCCGACTTCAAGACCGAGATCAAATACAGCGACACCTCCTTCCAGCAGCTCACGACGACCCCGGTGGTCATGCCGGAAGTGCGCATCATGGGCGTGAGCGGCGTGAACACCGCCGGCGCCAACATCGCCACCGGCGCGCTGGCGATGGGCCTTGAGCAGTTCCGCCACGGCAACAAGATCGACGTCAAAACCAAGGCCTACTCCGCCAACGCCGACTATTTCTGGAAAAACTTCACGTTTACCGCCGGCTTCGATCACGAGGAGAGCGAGTTCGCCAACCTGTTTCGGCAATCCTCCTTTGGCATTTTCGACTACGCTTCCGTGGCCGATTTCGTGGCGGATCGGCCGGCGGCGTTTTCGCGCGCTTTCTACGTGCAAGGCACGCCCGCCGCCGAGGGCGCGAAGTTCGCCGACACCGGTATCCTCGGGCAGACCAAATGGGAGGTGAACCCGCGCCTGACCCTGACCGCCGGCGTGCGCACGGACCTGATCAAATCCCCCACGCGCCCGCTCCTGAATCAGGCCTTCACGAATACGTTTGGCCTGCGCAATGACGGCAGCGTCGATGGCGTGCAGACCGTTTCGCCGCGCGTGGCGTTCAACTGGGCGCTCGACGCCGAGCGCACGATGCAACTGCGCGGCGGCGTCGGGCACTTTGCCGGCCGCTCGCCGTTCGTTTTCATCTCCAACGCGTATGGCAACACCGGCGTCGGCCGCTTCTCGGTCACGCAGGGCACGACCCTGGCCGCGCCAAACAACGTCCCGCCTTCGCTCACGAGCTACCTGCGCAACAGCTTCGATCCCGCCAACCCGATCGGCCTGGCGGCGACCGATGGCGATCCGACGGCGCGGCGCGGCATCGCGCTGCTGCAGGATAGCCTCAAGCTTCCGTCCGTCTGGCGCGGCAGCCTCGCGATCGATCGCAAAATCCCCGCGCTCGGCTTCAACGTCAGCGCCGAAGCCGTGTTCACCCGGACCGACAAGACGTTCTTCAGCGACAATATGAACATCAAATTCCTCGTCGCCACCGCCACCAGCGGCCCCGCCATCGGTCTCGACGGCCGCCAGCGCTTCAATGGCGCGTCCAATGGCACGGGCTCCTTCAGCACCGCCTTCAACGAAGTCATCCGCGTGCGCAACATCGGCGAGGGCCGCACCTCGTATTACAGCCTGAGTCTCGATCGGCCCATGAAGAACAACTGGAGCTCCAATGTCAGTTACACTGCGGGCCACTCGCGCGAAGCGCAGTCGATCGGTCAGACCGTCGCGCTCGACGGTTGGACCCGCAACGCCGTCTTCAATCAGAATTCGGTCGAAGTCTCCCGTTCCGACTTCGAGATCCGTCATCGCGTGCAAGCCACGATCGCACGGCAGTTCGAGTTCAAGAAAGGCTGGAGGACCCGGGCTTCCCTCTACTACGAAGGCCACTCCGGCAATCCGTTCTCCTACACCTACGCCAACGACCTCAACGGCGACGGCATCACCACCAACGATCTCATCTACGTGCCCACCGGTCCCGCCGATCCGAAGATCAGCGTGGCCGGCATGAACGCCGCGCAGCAGGCCGCCTACTTCGATTTCCTCAGCTCGAGCGGCCTGAACAAATACGCCGGCGGCAACGCGCCGCGCAATGCGTTCATCCAACCCTGGATCAACCAGCTCGACCTGAAGATCACGCAGAAACTGCCGATCTACAAGCCCCTCGAGGTCGAACTCTTCTTCGACTTCATCAACTTCGGATTCTGGCTGAGCCGGAACTATTTCGGCGATGTGCGGCTGCTCACGAACACCAACAACGCCGTTTATTTCCGCCGCACGATGGGCGCCTCGACCTACAACGCCGCGGGCCAGATCGTGCCGACGTTTACCGCCGCACCTGCCGACGTCGTCATCGACAACGTCGCCAGCCGCTGGCGCGTGCAGTTCGGCGCCGCGATTCGCTTCTGATCTCGTCCACCGCAACCTTCCAACCGCCAGTTCCCCGCCGGGGCTGGCGGTTTTTCTTTCCCCGTTTTCCGCGTGGCATCGGCCCGGAAAAATCCTTGTTCACGCGCCGCCCGTCCGCTTCCCTTCCCGCTTTCCATGATCTATCTCCTCGGAGGTTCCGGCTACGTCGGCCACGCCTATCAGGCCCTGCTCACCCGCAAGGGCATTCCCTTCCGCAATCTTCGCCGCGCCGATCTCGACTATACGCACGGCGAGACGCTTCGCGCCGCGCTGCTGCGCGACCAGCCGGCGTTCCTCATCAACGCCGCCGGCTACACCGGCAAACCCAACGTCGACGCCTGCGAGCTCGACAAGCACGCCTGTCTCTTCGGCAACGCCGTCCTCCCCGGCATCATCGCCGATGCCTGCGCCGCCGCCGGCGTGCCGTGGGGTCACGTTTCCTCCGGCTGCATCTACACCGGCGCGCGACCCGACGGCACCGGCTTCACCGAAACCGACCCGCCGAACTTTACCTTCCGCACCAACAACTGCTCCTTCTACAGCGGCACCAAGGCCCTCGGCGAAGAAGTCCTCGCCGGCAAACCGAACCTCTTCCTCTGGCGCCTGCGCATCCCGTTCGACCAGCACGACAGCCCGCGCAACTACCTCACCAAGCTGATGCGCTACCAGACGCTCCTCGCCGCCGAAAATTCCGTCTCGCAGCTCGAGGAATTTGTCGCCGCCACGTTCGCCTGCTGGGAGCAACGCGTGCCCTTCGGCACCTACAACGTCACCAACCCCGGCCACGTCACCACGCACGAGGTCGTCGACCTCATTCTAAAAAGCGGCGTCTGCCCCAAGCAATATGTCTTCTTCAAGGACGAAGCCGACTTCATGAAAAAAGCCGCCAAGACCCCGCGCTCCAACTGCGTGATGAGTTCCGCCAAGCTCGCTTCCGTTGACATCAAAATGACCGAGGTCCACGAGGCCATCGCCCGCGACCTAGCGCGCTGGCAGCGTGCCGCCTAATTTCCGCATGAACATCCTCGTCACTGGCGGTGCCGGCTTCATTGGCAGCAACCTCGTCCGCCTCCTCGTCACAACCACCGAGCACACGGTCCTCAACGTCGACGCGCTCACCTACGCCGGAAACCGCCACTCCCTGGACGATCTCGCCGCGCACCCGCGCTACCGTTTCACGCAGGCCGATATTTGCGACGCCGCCGCGATGGCGAAACTCTTCGCCGATTTCCGCCCCGATTGGGTCATGCACCTCGCCGCCGAGAGCCACGTCGATCGCTCCATCGACGGCCCGGGCGCGTTCATCCAGACCAACGTCGTCGGCACCTTCACGCTGCTCCAAGCCGCGCGAGGCCACTTCGACCAACTCACCGGCCCAGCGAAGGATCGCTTCCGTTTTCTTCACGTCTCGACCGACGAGGTCTACGGCTCGCTCGGGGACACCGGACTCTTCACCGAGCACTCGCCCTACGATCCGCACTCGCCCTACTCCGCCAGCAAGGCGGCCTCGGATCACCTCGCCCGCTCCTGGGCCGACACCTACAAGCTGCCCGTGTTGGTGACCAACTGCTCCAACAACTACGGCCCCTATCAGTTCCCTGAGAAACTGATCCCGGTCGTCATCCTGAAAGCCCTCCGCGGCGATCCGATCCCCGTTTACGGCAAGGGCGAGAACATCCGCGACTGGCTCTACGTCGTCGATCACGCCGAGGCGCTGCACACCGTCATCGCCCGTGGCACGCTCGGCCAGACCTACAACATCGGCGGCAACAACGAGCGCCGGAACATCGATCTCGTCCGCCTCCTCTGCGCGCTCCTCGACGAATTCCGCCCGCGCGCCGACCAGAAATCCTACGCGCAGCAAATCACCTTCGTCACCGACCGCCCCGGTCACGACCTCCGCTATGCGATCGACGCCACGAAGATCAAACGCGAGCTCGGCTGGACCCCGAAGCAGGATCACACCTCCGGCTTCCGCAAGACCGTCCAGTGGTATCTCGACCATCAACCGTGGTGGCAGGGCATCCTCGACGGCTCCTACAAACTCCAGCGCCTCGGCGCAGCCTGAGTTCTTTTTCGTGTCCTTCGAGTGTTTCGTGGTTCACCTCTCTCCTTCATGAATCGCAAAGGCATCATCCTCGCCGGCGGCTCCGGCACGCGGCTCTTCCCGCTCACGATCGCAGTGAGCAAGCAGCTCATGCCCGTTTACGACAAGCCGATGGTCTATTATCCGCTGTCCGTCCTGATGCTCGCTGGCATCCGCGAGATTCTCGTTATCTCCACGCCCACCGATCTCCCGCTCTTCAAAAAACTCCTCGGCGATGGCACCAACCTCGGCCTCAAGCTCTCCTACGCCGAACAACCCAGCCCCGATGGGCTCGCGCAGGCCTTTCATATCGCAGGCGACACCGGATTCCTGAAGGACGAGCCCGCCGCCCTCGTGCTCGGCGACAATCTTTTCTACGGCCACGATTTCGTAAAATCTCTGGAGCAAGCCGGCGCGCGCACCTCTGGCGCCACCATCTTCGGCTATCACGTCGCCGACCCGAAGAGCTACGGCGTGGTCGAGTTCGCCCCGGATGGCCGCGTGCTCTCCCTCGAGGAAAAACCCGCTCAACCCAAGTCCAACTACGCGATCCCCGGGATTTATTTCTACGACGCCGATGTCGTCCGCCGCTCGCGCACGCTCAAGCCCTCCAAGCGCGGCGAACTCGAAATCACCGACCTCAACCGCCTCTACCTCGACACCGGCAGCCTCCACGTCGAGCTGCTCGGCCGCGGCACTGCGTGGCTCGACACCGGCACGCACGACTCGCTGCTTGAGGCCGCGCAATTCGTCTCGGTCATTGAAAATCGCCAGGGCCTGAAGATCGCCTGCCTTGAGGAAATCGCCTATCGCCACGGCTGGATCGATCGCGCGGGGCTCGACGCCAACATCGCGAAGCTCGGCAAATCCAGCTACGGCGCGTATCTCCGTCGGATTGCCGACGAGAAGTCATAGGCCCGGCTCGACGCCGCGACCAGCGCGCCCCATGCTTCGCCCTGCGTGCAGGTCAGCTTCATCATTCCCCTTTTCAACTGCCTGCCCCTCACGCAGGCGATGCTCGTGAGCCTGCGGGCCACGCTTCCCGCCGGGCTCACGCACGAAATTATTTTCGTCGACGACGGCAGCACCGATGGCACGCGCGATTGGCTAAGCACTCTCGCGAGCGATCCCGCGATTCGCGTCGTCCTCAACGAGCGCAACCTCGGCTACGCCACCGCCAACAACCGCGGTGCCACCCTCGCCCGCGGCGAATTTCTCGCCCTGCTCAACAACGACCTCGTGCTCACTCGGCGCTGGCTCGCGCCCATGCTCGCCACGCACCGCGCCCTCGGCGCTCGCGCCGGCCTCGTCGGCAACGTGCAGCTCGACGCCCGCACCGGTGCCGTCGATCACGCCGGCCTCGTCGTCAACCTCTGCGGCAAGCCTGTCCACAACCACGCTCTCCCACCTTTTCCCATCCGTCTCATCCGTCCCATCCGCCGCGCACCGGCCGTCACCGGCGCCTGCGTCGTGATCGAGACCACGCTGTGGCGGCAACTCGGCGGTTTCGACGAAGGCTACATCAACGGCGGCGAAGACATCGATCTTTGTTTCCGCGCGCGTGCCGCCGGCCGCATCAACGCGGTCGCTTTGCGCAGCATCGTGCGGCACCACGTCAGCTCGTCGCCGGGGCGCAAGGCGCGCGACGAACAGAACTCCCACCGTCTCGCGCAGCGCTGGCGCGCCGAACTCGTGGCCGCGGCGGACGACGGCCAGCGCGAGTGGTGCCGCGATTACCTGTGGCCGGTGTTGCCGGAGCCGCGCTCTGACGACTGGCGTCGCGCCGTTTGGGCGCTCGCGTTTCTCGCGCACGTGCGCGCTGTGCCGCCACCCGATGCCATCGCCGCCGTCGAGGTCGGCCTGGGCCGCGAGTTCGCGCACTGGGAGCGCACGCTCAAGTAGGGCGAGGCTTCAGCCCGCCCACGAAATATCCCTCGCGCGCCCGATGGCGGGCTGAAGCCCGCCCTACTGCCCACTGCGGATTTCTTCGCGCACGACCGACTGCGGCCGCTGGTTCACGGCGAGAAACATCCGCCCGATATACTCGCCGATCAGGCCGAGTATCACGAGCTGCGTGCCCGAAAAAATCAGCAGCGCCGCCATAATCCAGCCCCAGCCGGTGGCGGGCCCCGTATCCATCCACCACAGCCACGCGACCAGCCCGAGCGCCACGACTCCACAGAACGCAATCGCGAGGCCGAGCATCGTCGCGGCGCGCAGCGGCAGCACCGAAAAATTGATCCACGCGCTCAGCCAGAGGCGCACGAGCCGGCGCAGCGTGTAGGTGCTCGCGCCCGCCGTGCGCGCTTCGTGCCGCACCGTGATCGAGCCGATGCGCTGCGTCACTTGGAGCAGCAGGCCGTCGATGTAGGGAAACGGCCCCGCATAGGATACGACTTGTCGCGCCGCGAACGCGCTCACGCAGCGAAAACTCGAAAGATAAAACCCCGGCGGCTTGTCG
>JANXSC010000367.1 GCA_025352845.1 Opitutaceae bacterium | reverse complement strand
CCGCCGTTGTCCATATCCAGTTGAAAAACTCAAAATACCGTCACTCGTTCACCCCCCCATCCTCGAAAACATCCGCCTCCACGCCCTGCCGCCGGCAAGCTTCCCTCGCTTCATCGCCTTCAAGTCCGACAGGCTGCTAGGGTCGCCGTCGCCTGCATTCCTTTTGTCACCGGCCACGCCGTCTCCCACGCATGAAGCTCCGCCACGTCTCCTTTTCGCTCCTTCTCTCCGTCGCGCCAATCATCTGGGCACAGAAACCCGTGGACGGCTCTGTCACCGGCACGGTGTTTGAGTCCGCGAGCGGCAGGGCGGTCGAGTTTGCCACGGTGGCTGTGACGCCCAAGGCCGGCGGCAAACCGGTGCGCACGGGGGCGACCAACGCCACGGGCGCGTTCGATCTCGAGGGCATCCCGGCCGGCGAATACCAGCTCGCCTACGGCCTCGTCGGCGGTGAGCGCGAATCGACCGTGGCCTTCGCGATCGATGCACAACATCGCACCGTCGATTTCGGGCGGCTTGCGCTCGGCGACGACACGACGGTGAAACTGGAAAAGGTCGAGGTCGCCGCGCGCAAGGAGGCATTCTACAATTCCATCGATCGGAAGGTCTACAACGTCGGCAAAGATATCCAGAGCGCCGCCGGCTCCGCGAGCGACCTGCTGCAAAATGTCCCCTCCGTCCAGGTGGACATCGAGGGCAACGTCAGCCTCCGCGGCGACGCCAACGTCCTAATCCTCATCAATGGCAAAACCTCCGCGATGATGGGCAAGAACCGCGCCGCCGTCCTCGAGCAGATGCCCGCCGATGGCATCGAGAAAATCGAGGTCATCACCAACCCGTCCGCGAAATTCAAACCCGACGGCACCGACGGCATCATCAATCTCACGCTGAAGAAAAAAAATGAGGCCGGCTCGTTCGGCAGCATGCGTGCTTCGGTCGGCAACGACCGTCGGTTCAACTCCAGCGTCTCCGCCAGTTACCCGGCGGGAAAATCCCTGCTCTTCGCCAGCGCCAGCGTGCGTCAGGACGACCGCGCCCGCACGGCGCAGGACGAACGCTCGCACCTCGATGCCGCAAGCAACGCCTTCGTCTCCACCTCGCAGCGCACGACCGAAAACTCGCGCCCTTTTTCCCGCCTCGCGCAGCTCGGCGCCGACTACAAGCTCAATGACCGCACGAAACTCGGCGCCGACGCGCGCTACAACTTCCGCGATTTCCGCCGCACCTCGACCGTCACCAACCTCGCGCGCAACGCCGCGGGCGCCATCACCGGCGACTACGACCGCCTGCGCCTCGATCTCGAGTGGCAGAAGGACCTCGAGTTCACCTCAAAGCTCCAGCACTCCTTCGCGGAGGAGGATCGCGAGCTCACCGTCGAGCTTCGCCACGGCCAGACCACCGAGCAGGAGGACAACCGCTACACCAGTCTCTATCGCGCGCCCGTGCGCGTGCCGCTGCTCGACTTCACGCTCATCCGGCAAAAGGAAACCAACACCGAGGTCGCCGCCGACTACACCCATCCGCTCGGAGAAAAATCGAGGTTCGAGGCCGGCTACAACGGCCACTTCAACGAGGCTGACCAGAATTTCCGCGGCAGCTTCGTCGACGCCACGGGCGTCACGCGCGTCGATACCACGCGCACCAACCACTTCATCTACGACGCCGCGATCCACGCGTTCTACGGCACCTACGCGCAGAAGTTCGGGGCGTTCGGCCTGCTCGCCGGCCTGCGCTTCGAGCGCGCGATCATCGACACGAACCAAGTCACCGCGCGCCTCATCGGCTCCAACGACTACAACCGTTTCTACCCCAGCCTGCACCTCAGCTACGATCTCACCGAGACGCAGCAGCTCCAGCTCAACTACAGTCATCGCGTCCATCGTCCCGAAGGCGACGACCTCAACCCCTACCCGGAGTATCAGGATCCGTTCAATCTCCGCGCCGGCAATCCCAAGCTGCTCCCCGAGGACATCCACTCCGTTGAGGCCGGCTGGCAGCGGAAGCACGACGACACGACGCTGCTCGCGACGGTCTATTACCGCTACCGCTACCACGCGCGCACCGATGTCGCTCGCTACATCGACGCCGTCACGCTGCTCACCACGAAGGAAAATCTCGGCACCAGCACCTCGAGCGGACTCGAGCTCGGCGCCAACACGCGCCTCAAGGATCGCGTCTCGCTCAACTTCAGCGCCAACGCCTACCGCAACGAGATCGACGCCAGCAACCTCGGCTTCAGCGCCCGCCGCTCCGCCTTCGCGTGGGATGCGAAGCTCAACGCGAGCTTCGACGTGACGAAGACCACGCTCATCCAGCTCAACGCCAACTACACCGCGAAACGCCTCACGCCGCAGGGCTACCGCTACCCGACCAAGGTCGCGAACCTCGGCCTGCGGCACAATTTCGCCGACAAGAAAACCGCGCTCATCTTCACCGTCTCCGATTTGTTCGACTCCCTGCGCGAGCGCACGCACATCGACACGCCAATCCTGCGACAGGACATCACGCGCCGCCGCAGCTCGCGCATCGCCTACATCGGTTTCATCTATAATTTCGGCAAAGCCACGAAAAAGCCGAAGAAGGACGATCTCCAATTCGACAACACGCTCTGATTTTCCCCCTCCACTATGAAACTCAAACGCACCCTGCTCCTCGTCGTTGCGAGTCTCGCGCTCGCAACCGCCGCGCACGCGGCCAAGGCCAAGAAAGCCGCAGCCGCGCCCGCCTTCTCCGACACGTTTGCCGTCGATAAAACCGACTTGGTTTCCACCGGCACCAATCGCTACTTCGTGCTCACGCCCGGTTTTCAACTCGTCCTCAAGGGCGCGCCCGAGGGCAAGAAGACCGTCCTCACCATCACGGTGCTCAACGAAACCAAGATCGTCGACGGCGTCGAGACTCGCATCGTCGAGGAAAAGGAAGTCGTGAACGGCGAAGTCATCGAGATCAGCCGCAACTATTTCGCCATTTCGAAACGCACGAACGACGTGTTCTACTTTGGCGAGGACGTGGACATCTACAAGAATGGCAAGGTCGCGAACCACGACGGCGCTTGGCTGTCGGGCGTGGCGGGCGCTCGTTTCGGTCTGATGATTCCCGGTTCGCCGCTGCTCGGCGCGCGTTATCACCATGAAGTCGCGCCCGGCGTCGCACTGGACCGCGCGGAGGTTATGAGCGTGTCGGAAACGTTCGAAACACCGGCGGGAAAATTTCCGGACTGCCTAAAGCTCGAAGAGAGTTCCGCGCTAGAAAAAGACAAGGCATTCAAATTCTACGCGCCCGGCATCGGCCTAATCTACGACGGCGAACTCAGGCTTGTGAAGTCTGGCTGCGTGGCGCCCTGATTCGGTGCCGTCCCTCTTTTGACCGCACCGCGCTTCGCCAGCCTCTCACTCCGATGCGCATCCTCGTTGTCGAAGACGAAAAGAAAATCGCCGCCTTCATTGGCCGGGGACTCGCCGCCGAGGGCTTCAACCCGCTGCTCTGTGCCCGCGGCGACGACGCGCTCAGTCTCGCGACCAAGGAACGCTTCGATGCCATTGTCCTCGATGTGATGCTCCCGGGCCGCGACGGCCTGAGCGTGCTCCGGCAATTGCGCGAGCGCCGCAACACCGTGCCCGTGCTCCTGCTCACTGCGCGCAGCAACCTCAGCGAACGCATCGACGGCCTGAATGCCGGTGCCGACGACTACCTCGGCAAACCGTTTTCGATCGATGAGCTCGTCGCCCGCCTGCGCGCCATCCAGCGCCGGCAATCTGGCGAGGGTCTCAACCTTTTCCAATGCGAGGATCTTACGCTTAATCTGAGCACACGCGAGGTGACGCGCGCCGGGAAAAAAATCGAGCTGACCACGCGTGAGTTCGCGCTCCTCGAATATCTGCTCCGCTCGCCCGGCCGTGTCCTCACCCGCACGCAGCTCTGCGAACAAGTCTGGGACTATCACTTCGATCCCGGCACCAACGTCGTCGATGTTTGCATCCAGCGCCTCCGCCGCAAACTCGACGACGGCCACGCCGTGAAGCTCGTGCAGACCGTCCGCGGCGTCGGCTACACCTTGAAGCCCGGCGCATGAAAACGCTCTCCCTCCGCTGGCGCATCGCGATCTGGTCGGCACTCGTGTCGGCGCTCGCGCTCGCGACGTTCACCGCCGTGGTCGCGTTCAATCTCCACGCCGAGCAGATCGAAATGATCGACACCCGGCTCGCCGCGAGCGCGGCGCTCGTCGGGGCGCGCGACGACAGCGTGCTCGACCGGCTGGAAAAAATGATCGCCGCCCCGCCGCCGGCCGACGTGGACAAAATCATCCACGGCTTCGCCGTGATGCGCACGACCGATGGCGCACTCATCCGGGGCCAGCCGTCGCTGCTCGCGGACACTTTCCGGCACTGGCCGCCCGAGCGCTGGCCCCCGCGGCGCGATTTCTTGAACGTGAAAATCGAGGGCACGCGCCTGCGCGTCGGGGCGTTTCCCCGCGGAGACATGACCTTGCTGTTGGCCGCGTCGCGCGAACCGGCGGACGAGGCCGTGCGCGATCTCCTCGCTTCCGCGGCGATTGCGCTCCCGCTCGTGCTGCTCGTCGTGGCCGCCGGCAGCTGGTGGATCGCGCGCCGCGCGCTCGGCCCCATCGCCGCCATCACGCGCGCCGCCGCCTTGATCACCGCCGACCGGCTCGGCGAACGCCTGCCCGCCCCGCAGACCGCCGACGAGATCGGCCGCCACACCGACGTGCTCAACGGCATGTTCGACCGCCTCCAGCGCGGCTTTGAACAGGCCACGCGCTTCACCGCCGACGCCGCGCACGAGCTGCGCACGCCGCTCACGATCATGCGCGGGCAGGTGGAGGAGGCGTTGCGTTCCGCCCCGCCCGAGCACGAACGCCTGCTCGTGGACCTGCTGGAAGAAATCACCGGCCTCCAAAAAATCTCCGACACCCTTCTGCTGCTCGCGCGTTTCGATGCCGGTAAAAATCCGCTCCAACGCGCGCCGCTCGACCTGAGCGTGCTGCTCGCCGAAGCCCGCGAGGACGCCGAACTGCTCGCGGCACCGAAAGGCCTGCACGTCTCTGCCGAACTCGCTCCGGCCGTGCGCCTCGACGGCGACGCGGTGATGCTGCGCCGTCTCGCGCTCAATCTCATCGACAACGCCGTGAAGTTCAACCGCGACGGGGGCGAAGTGAGCCTCACGCTGCGGCCCGAGGGCAGCGACGCCGTGCTCACCATCGG
>JANXSC010000346.1 GCA_025352845.1 Opitutaceae bacterium | reverse complement strand
GGCGGGCGCGGGGGCTTGGGCCGGGAGATTGGCGGCGAGGGCGGCGAATCCGAGGCAGAGCGTCGGGGTGAGGCGGGTGGTTTTCATTTTTTCAAATCCTGGTTGCGCTTCTCCATCAGTCGGCGGGTCACTTCGTCGGCGTTCGCCGGGATCACCACGGGGGCCGTGGGATCGATTTTGCCGGCGCCGGCTTTCGCGGCGGCGGCGGCCGCCTCGCTGCGCACGACATCGGCGGCGATGAGATTCCATTCGCCGCCGTCGGGCCGGCGCAGTTGCTGCCCGACGCGCATCGAAAATGTTTTTCCCTCGCGCTCGAGCTCGACCTCCGTGGGCGAGACCTGGGTCACCTTGAACGAGTCGACCGACTCGCCGGCACGCAGGGCCTTGCGGAACGCGGACGAGGAGCCGTCGAAAAACGCGCGCAGGCCGCGGTCCGATTCCATGGTGCCGACGAGGTTGAGCTGGTCGAGGCGCGGGGCCGCGGCCTCATCGCTGCGATCGCGGCGGCCGGTGCGGTTGGGATTGAAGATGTTCCGGTCGCTGATGAGGCGAAAGGATTCGAAGGTAATCGGCTGCGGCGTGGTGGGCGCAGGAGCCTTCGTGGTTTCGGTGCGCGAACGCCGCGGCGGTGGAGTCGCGGTCGCAGCCGGTGCGCTGGCCGCAGGAGCGGGCGAGGGTGTTACCGTGGCCGGCGTCGCGGTGGCGGGCTCCGCAGCGAAGCTGCGGCTCACGTCGACGATCAGCGCGAGAAGGAGGATGAGACGCGGGATCATTGTTGTTTGCGCTCCAGGGGCGAGAGGCGGAGGCCGCTGACGATGAGGCCGAGGGTGAGTTTCTGGCCGTAGTCGTCGCGCGAGGTCATTTCAACCGAGTCGATCCGCAGCGCACGCGGCGAGTGCTCCACCTCGTAGATGAAGCGGCTGAGGGTGGGAATGGAACCGGTGGCATCGACACGGCATTCGAGCAGCGAGTAGGTGTCCTTGGCCCCGCGTTTCCATTGGGGGCGGATGGAGCTGAGCTCGATGTTGTTGGCGCGGCCCCAGCGATCAAACGCCGAGATCACGTTCTGCTCGGCTTCCGCGGGATCTTTCGGGAGGGCGTTTATATTCATATCCTCCCAGGTTTTTTCGGTCGTCTTGGCGCGGGCGATGGCGTTGCGGCCGCGCGCGACATCCGTTTTCAATTTGGCGATCTCGGTGGCGTGCGCCCGATACGTGTTGGTGAGCGGCTCGATCAGAATGCTGTTGAGCACGTAGAGCGCGATCATGACGCCCGCGCCGATCACGAGCGTCTTCTGGCGGTTGGGAAGATTCAGTTTCATGTGCCGGGGCTGTTTTTCCAACGAAAGGTGAGGGTGAACTGCATCGGCGTCTTGCCGCGGATCTGCTCGATCTTGAGGCCCTGGACTTCCTTGGCGTTGCGCAACTGCTCCTGCACGCGGAGGAGCGAGGCGTTGTCGCGCGCGGTGCCGCTGATAGTGACGATGGAGGTCGTGGTGCCGTGCACCTCGAAACTCTTCGCGGTGACACTGCCGTTGTCGGGGAAGCACTCGGTCACGCGCAGCAGGATGTTCAGGCTGCGGGTGTCGGCATACCACGGCTGAAATTCGTCGATCTGCCGCTGCACGCCGTCGAGCCGCAGCACCTGCGCCTGCATGTCGCCCCATTCGTTGCGCAGCGACCAGCGGCGGTATTCCTGCCAGCCGAACGCCGCCAGCACCAAAACCACCAACGCGCCCACGGCGAAGCTGGCGGTCGCGAGCCGCTTCGAGTTGTAGCGCGCCATGAGCCGAGCCCAACGGCCCGGGTGCGGGGGGAGAAATTCCAGATCGGGGGCGCGGGTTTCCAGCCAGTGGCCGGCGAGCCGTTCCGCGGTTTCGTCGGCCAAGTTTTTCCCGGGCAGATCGCCGCGCACGATCGTGAGCCCCGCGGCCCGCGCCCACTCGCCCAGGCTGTCGGCGAGTTGCCGGACCACGGTGGGTTCGCCGGTGAGAAACAATTCCTTCACCTCCGCCCGCAGCTCGGCCGGGACCTGCTCAAGGGTGATGCGCAGCTCGCGCGCGATGGATGCGCCGTTGACGATCTTCTCGCCGGCCTCGGACTCGATGTTCGCCTCGCAGGTGCGGAAGGCCGCGATGCCGCCGCCCGCCGAAATGAGAAACGTCACGCCCGCGGGATCGACCGCGACGGAGATGCGGCCGCCGCCGCCCGCGGGCGCGATGGCCTTGGGCAGCACGGCGAGCCCGAGGGAGAAACTCACGGGCTTCAGGCCCGCTTCCTCAAGCACCGCCGAAAGCCGATCGAGCTGCTCGCGGCGCACGGCGAGCTGCGTGACAAACGTGCTGGCGGTCGACTTTTGAAACGAGCGCGCGATCTGGAGCTGCGCCGGGTCCACCGGGAAACCCTTCTCCGCCTCAATCTGCAGGAAGCTCGCCGTATCCTCCGGCCCGAGATCCGGCACCATGCCGTGCTGGCTCATCACCCAGCGGGCCGGCACGCCGACCACGCAGTGCCGTTCGCGGATGCCCGCCTCATCGAGGTGGTTCTTGATCTCGCGGCCGACGAGTTCGGCCTCGGGGTGCAGGAGATCGAGCGTGAGCGCGGCGCTCGCGGCCTTCACGACTTCGAGGCCGCCCTTGGTGCGCGCCACATGAAACGCCCGCAACTGGCCGTCGCTGAGCGTGAGTCCGAGGACGGACTGGGCGCGTTTCTTGGTTTTGCTCTTCATGCTTAGATGTCCCTGGTTCCGTTCAACGCACGTCGTGTCATGGCGCCAAGGGCCCACCCGAATGAGGTGAGATCCTGCCGGTAAACGATGCGGGGTGTGCTGGTGCTGGTATCAAAAACAACTTTCTCGCGGCAATAGCCCCGACCGTTGGCCGCCACCCCCGCGATGTCGGCGCTGAACTGGTAGGACTGGTCGGTGAGGTAGCGACCCGCCTGGCGGATTTGGGCCGGACTCATCACCTGCGTGAGCCACGCCATCGAGGTGAGCGCGGTGGGATTGGTCCGGCGATACGAGACCAGCGCCGCCGCGCGATCCGTGCCAATGCCGGGAATGCACGCGAGGACCGCCTCGCCCGCGGTGTTCACGTTGACGAGGCCCGGCGCGGCGCCGTTGTTCGCCGCCGAGGCCGTGAGATCGGTGTGCACGAGCACGAACTCATCGGCCGTCATCTGCGTGGTGACCATGAAGTCCGCTACGCTGGTGATCGTGCTGGGGTTTTGCGGGAGCCGTGGGTTGAAGGGAATGCGCGCCAGCATTTGCGCGGCGCGCGGCGTGGAGATGCCGCGTTGCGTCAGCCGCGTCTGCATCTGTTGGCGGGCTTGCTGCGTGGTGAGCGCGGTGACGTTGAGGCGACGGGAGCCGGAAGCCGAGGTCGCCGGCACCCGGCTGTAAACCGTCACGTATTCCAGGAGACCCGCGAGCAACTGGCCGTTTTGATCGTCGCGCGGTGCGGAGGCATCGCCGTCATCTTCGTTGGCATCAAGGACGCCGTTGCGATTCGTGTCCTCGCCGAGGATCACGTCGAGCATTGCACCGTTGATCAGGCGGAGTTCGTCGACCGTCTCGTAGGGCGCGCCCTTATTGTGGCGCGGCGGATCGAGCTGGGAATAGAGGTTGTCCATGTTCGCGGAGTTTTGGCTGGTGGCGCTGCGCCAGGCCACGATCGCATCGGCGAATTCGGCCGTCATGCTGGGGAGCGGCAAGGCCTGCAGCATCGCGGAGGTCACGGTGTTGAGATTCAGCTTCGATCCTTCGTCGACGAGGGCGAAGTAGGGCTCATACAACTGCGCCTGGGGCAGATCGTCGGTGTTGCGGCCGATGAACCAAAACAACGCGTCGCCCACGGGCAGCGCCTCGGCCTTGTAGTCCTCGATGAGTGGCA
Source organism: Opitutaceae bacterium (assembly GCA_025352845.1). GTDB lineage: Bacteria > Verrucomicrobiota > Verrucomicrobiia > Opitutales > Opitutaceae > ER46. Next base: position 14,626 of record JANXSC010000346.1, on the reverse strand, counting down.
CCGCACCGCCCGTCGCGTGCTGCGCGAGCACGTAACTGGCGTAGCGGATGCCACCGGCGATGGCCTGGCGCGCGGAGACTTCGGTGATGCGGTTGTCCGCGGCGCGCAGCTCCGAACTCATCGAGTTCGCGAAATAGAGCGTGAGCGCTACCAGCCCGAGGCAGATCCACATCACGATGACGAGGACCGAGCCTCTCGACAGGCTCGGGGCCAACGGGCCCCGCTCGCGAACAGCGGAGGTCGAAGAAAATGGAATCGCGCACTTCATGGGGCGGGCGTGGCGGCGGCATCGGCCGCGAGTTGTGCACTGGTCGGCGTCGAGACGATCACGGGCACGATCAATTCGATCGGCGCGGGGTCGGCGCGGTAGCCGGCGTTGCCGCGGGCGGCGAGCACGAGGCTGAACTTGATGGCGGTCGGCAGCGTGCTCGTCGTGGTGGAGTCCCACGTGTCGGCCCAGTAGTCGCCGTCGAAATAGGAAATAGCCGCCGAGACGACGCCGGGCAGCAGCGTCACGCCTTCCGCAATCGCCTCGGCTGCGGGCAGAAGATTGCGGCTGACCACGCGCACGAGATCCTTGCCGCGTCCGCCATCCGCCGCCGAAGTGAGATAGTAGGAGACGGTTTGCAGTTCGGAAAAAGGCGACCAGCCGTCGATCTTGCCGGAGGTGGTGGTGATGTCGGGGGTCACGCGCTCGCCCACGTTGTCCATCGAGTTGGTGCTGACGGCGTCGCTGACGAGCTGGCCCGAGAGCGTGTTGGTCGTCGCCTGCGGATTGGCCGGGAGCATGATGCCGGCGAAATCCCGGCGCATGATGTTGAGTGTGCGCTGGAGCAGGAGGTCGCGGTCGATCTTTTCGTGCGTGGTGTTGTGCAGGCGCAGCGCGGCGAAGAACGTGGAGTTGACGACGAGCAGCACGATGGCGCCGATCGCGGTGGCGAGCAGGAGCTCGAGGAGCGTGAATCCTGCTTCGCTGCGCCGCGGGTTGGCGGTGGCGCGCGACGCCCGATGGAAGTTGAGTCGCGCGGCGCTCATTGCGTTGCGGTGGCCGAGGCAACCGTGGTCGTTGAAACCGCCGGATCATACAGCGTGCTGGCGGCGATGTCGAAGGTCGCGCCCTGCACGTCGAACGAGACCCGCACGGTTAGCACCGTCATGGAGTCCTCCGTCCACGGCTCGGAGATCATGGTCCAGGGATAGGTGATGTCGCCGTCGACGACGTTGCCGTAGGGCGTGGCGGTGGCGATCTGAGCGGGAGAAATAGTCAGTTCGTTGAGCACACGCTCGGCGATGCGCATGGCCGTGGCCTTGCGCTGGCCGAGGATTCCCGCGCGACTCGCTACGGACACGCCGTGCATCGTCACCGGAATCAAGATGGCCAGGAACAACAGCGCCGCCAGCACTTCGGCCAGCGTGAAACCGCCTTCGCCGAGCCTACGGCGGGCAGGCCCGCTTGAGCGCACGTGAGGTTGGGCGTCAGTTAGCATTGGACGCGGGCCGGATCTCGTAGCCGAGGCGGTTGACCATGGGGACGAGCTCGAGTCCGGCTTCGGTGCCCAGCCGGATCGTGATCTTGGTGACGCTCGAATCGTCGAAGAAACCGTCGGGCGTGAAGCGGATGAACGCCAGGCTCTGATCGGTGATCCCGAGTTTCTCGTCTTCCTGCTCGGAGACGGGTGTGGCGACGCCGACCGGCGTTTCCAGTTTGAGGCTGGATTCCACCGTGTATTTCACCGCGCGCGTATCGCCGTCGGGGTTTTCGAAACTGGACTGCACCGAGAGCCCGTAGGTCGATTCGGTGGTGTTGATCCACAGGATCAGCGGCACGCCCTCGGAGACCGCGCGGCTCTGGGCGTAGTGGGTGAGCGAGAGCATCCGCCGCGCCTCAAAATTCAGCGCGCGCCCGCGGAAAAACGGGCCCATGCTCGACACCACAAAGACCGCCGCGATCGCGAGCAGCGCGAGCACGAAGATCAGTTCGATCAGGGTGAAGGCGCGTCGGCGGTGGCGGCGGGTGGATGCGCAACTGGGAGTGGCACGGGCATCTTGCCCGTGATTTCCCACATGGGCGAGACGCCCATGCCACTTACTTGGTCGTGATGCGCGCATTCACCACGTCGTCGGCTGTGCCGGGCTGGCCGTCCGGCCCCATGGAGACGATGTCGTAACCGTTCGCGTTCACGCGGCCGGGAAATTCGTAAACGTAGGCGTGCTGCCACGGATCGAGCGGGATGTCGCTCTTCAGGTAGGGTCCGCGCCAGCCGGTGACATCCGGCGGGGCGACGAGCAACTGCGCGAGACCGTCCTGCCCGCGCGGGTAGCTGCCGGTGTCGACCTCGAAGGCGTCGAGCGCCGTGCCAAAGGTCGAAATCTGGGTCATGGCCGCGGTGATGCGCGCCTGCTCGGTGCGGCCGGTGAATTTCGGCAGCACGAGCGCGGCGAGGATGCCGAGGATCACGAGCACGAGGAGCAACTCGACGAGCGTGAAGCCCCCGCGCGTGCGGAGGCGGGAGTGCGGAGGGAGGAGACGGGAGGATTTCATGGGAGAAATTATTTGATGTGGTCCTGCAGCGAGAAGATGGGAATCACCATGCCGATGAAGATCGTGCCGACGAGGGCCGCGATGACGAAGAGCATCACCGGCTCCGCGAGCGCGACGGTGGCCTTGAGCTGCCGATCGAGATCTCCCTCGGTGACGGTCGCGATGCGCATCAGCTCCATGTCGAGTTTGCCGCTCTCCTCCGCGACCGAGATCATTTCGACAATCGCGCCGGGGAACAGTGAGCGATTCTGCGCGAGACTCTTGCCGAGCGGCTTGCCTTCCTTCACGCGATCGATCGAGTCCGACACGGCGTCGATCAACACCTGGTTGCCGATGGAGCGGCGGGCGACGTTGAGGGCGTTGATGAGCGGGACGCCGGCCTGGAGCAGCGTGCCAAGCATGCGGCAGAACCGCGCCATCGCGAACTGGGCAACGAGCGGCCCGATGAGAGTTATTTTGAGCAACATGCCTTCCCACCAGCGCCGGCCCTTCGGCGAGTTGAGCCACGTGCGCAGCATGAAGAAACCGACGATCGCGCCGGCCCCGAGAAACAACCCGTAGCCGCGCACCACCTCGCTCGCCTTCACGATCATCTGCGTGATGAGCGGCAGCTCGGCGTTGAAGCCGGCGAAAATCGTCTGGAAGCGCGGGATGAAAAAAACCAGCAGGAAGATCAGCACGCCCATCGCGAGGATGAGCAGAATGACGGGATACATCAGCGCAGTCATCACTTTCGACTTCAGCTCCTTTTCGCGCGCCTGAAAATCCGCGATCTGCGCGAGCACGACATCGAGGAAGCCACCGGTCTCGCCGGCCTCGACCATCGCCACATAGACGCGTGGGAAAGTTTCCGGAGAACGCTCCATCGCCTTCGAGAGCGACATGCCGTCGATCACGAGGTCGTGAATTTCCTTCCACTTGGCCTTCGCGACCGGCTCGGCGGACTCGCGGTGTAGAATGACGAGTGCGCGGCTGAACGGCACGCCGGCCGCGAGCAGGCTCGACAGCAGCCGCGTAAAATTTTCCAGCATGCGCGGCGTAATCTTGTTTTTTCCGCCAAGTGAAAATCCCTTCGCGGTGCCACCGTCGGCGGAGCCGTTTGCGCCCGGCGATTTTTTCGCGGACGCCGGCGCGGCGGATTCCGAGAGCTTGATCGGGCGCAGGCCGCGGCCCTCGACTTGGCGCATCGCCTCCTGACGGTTGCTCGCGTCGAGGAAACCTTCGGTCAACACGCCGTTCGTCTGGACGGCTTTATAGGCAAACTGGGGCATCGCAGGGCGCGGTTAGAGCAGCGAGCGGGGCAACACGACCTCGGCCGCGGGCGCCGCGTGGGCGGGCTTCGCTTCGGTGGTTTCCATCTCGTGGACGGTGGTCACGCTCAACACTTCCTCGATGGTCGTGATGCCTTCCTCGACGAGGCGGCGGCCGTCCTCAGCGAGCGTCTTCATGCCGGCGCGGCACGCGGCGTTGCGGATGAGATCGGTCGAGGCGTTTTTTAGAATGAGCGAACGGATTTCGCTGCTCGAATCCATCCACTCGAAAATCGCGCGGCGTCCGTGGTAGCCGGTGTTGCGGCACTCGCGGCAACCGACGGCGCGATAAACTTTCGCGGTGGGCTTGATGCCGAGTTTGACCTTGTAGTCGTGGGCCTCGGGCGTCGTGTCGATTTCCTTACAGTGCGGACAAAGCAAGCGCACGAGGCGTTGCGCGAGCACCGCTTCGAGTGACGACGCGACGAGATATGGCTCGACGCCCATGTCGACGAGACGCGTGAGGGCACCGGCGGCGTCGTTGGTGTGCAGGGTCGAGAAAACTAAATGACCGGTGAGCGACGCCTGCACCGCGATCTGCGCGGTTTCCTGGTCGCGGATTTCACCGATGAGAACGACGTCGGGGTCGTGGCGCAAAATGGAACGCAACCCGCGGGCGAAGGTGAGGCCGGATTTTTCGGAAACCTGAATCTGGTTCACGCCCTTGAGCTGATACTCGACGGGATCCTCGATGGTGATGATCTTGCGCTCGGCGTCGTTGATTTCGTTGAGCGCGGTGTAGAGCGTCGAGGTCTTGCCGGAGCCGGTCGGGCCGGTGACGAGCACGATGCCGTGCGGCAGCTGCAACACGCGCCGGAGACACGAGAGTTCGCGTTCGCCCATGCCGAGGTCGGCCGCGCCGCGGAGCTTCGAATTCTGCCGCAGCAAACGCATCACGACCGCCTCGCCGTGCAACATCGGGATGATCGAGACGCGGATATCGACCTCGGCATCCTCGATGCGGACCTTGATGCGGCCGTCCTGCGGCAGGCGTTTTTCGGCGATGTTGAGATGGCTGAGAATCTTCACGCGCGCCACGATCGCGGGTTGGAAGCGCTTGATCTGCGCGGGCACCGGCACCTCCTGCAAAATACCGTCGATGCGGTAGCGGATTCGGAGCTCGTCCTCGAAGGGCTCAAGATGCACGTCCGACGCGCGCAGCTCGATCGCGTCCTTCAACACTTGGTTGACGAAGCGGATGATCGACGCGTCCTCGGCCGCCTCGTCGAGATTGTTGTCGGTGCTGCCGTTCTCATCGACGACCTGCACGCCGGCCTCGACATCGAGCGTGCCGATCGTGTCGGCGCCGACGCCGAGGCGCTTCTTCATCTCGCGGTTGATGACCTCGCTCGTCGCGAGGACGGGGCGCAGCCGCAGTCCGGTGAGCGCCTTCAGGCCGTCGAGACCCTGCGTCGCGAAGAGCCGGCTCGTGGCGATTTCGATTTCGTTGCCGACGCGGCGGAGCGGGAGCAGTTCGTCGCGCAACAGCAGGCGTGCCGGGAAGAGCGAGAGCACCTGCTTGTCGGGCTCCAGCTCGTCGAGCGAGGCGAAGCCCACGCCGTATTCCTTGGCGAGCCAGCGCAGCACGCGCTCCTCCGTGAGCGCATCGGCGCCGGGATTCTGCTGCACGAAGGCGCGGGCGTCAGTCTCGGTGAGCTGCCGGGCCGCAATCATGCGGCCGAGCAATTCGGGGACGACGCCGTTGGCGCCGCTGGAGGAAGCGGTAGCGGTGGACACGAAAGTAGGATGAGAATTAGGGCAGCAGTCCGGAGAGGACGGCCGTGGCCTCTTGCTTCACCGAGAGCAGCGCGCGGAGATCTTCCTGAGCCTTGAGCAGCTTGACCTCGGCGTCCTTGCGCGATTCGCGCACGCGTTCCAGGCGGGATTTGATTTCCGCCTCGGGCAGATTGTCGGTGATGGCGGCCTGGAGGGCGGCCGTCTCGGGATTGCTCGTGCGGGTGCCACGGCCACCACGGCCACCGGCATCAGCACCGCCGCCACCGGGAGGTGGGCCGCCGCGACCACCACCGGGAAAGCCGCCACCGCCGCCGCCGGTCGTGCGGCGGATTTCCATCACGGCCGTGAGGCGTTTCGAAATGAGGCCCCATTCCGCGTCATCGGTGACGGCGAAGCGCTCGCGGAGCGCGGTGAGTATGCGGGCCTGGGCTTCCTCGGGGGAAAAGTTTCCGCGGCCGCCGGCGTTGGGATCCTGGGTGCCGCCGCCGCGGCGGCGGCCGGCGTTCGGGTCATTGGGATCGGCCGGGGCTTGCGCGGACAATTGCACGACGCTGAGATCGAGGAGGGAAACGAGGGCGGCGAGGCGCAGGGCCCGGAGCGGGAGACTGACGCGAGGGGTGGTGGAGTTTTGCATAATGGAGTGGAGGGGTGTGGCGGGCTCGACGCATCCGCAGGCCGAGGGTTACGAAACTCTTGAAACGGGTGATTTTCGACGCGGGATGCGCAAAGATTGCGCACTGAGCGGGCGTCGCATCTGCGTGCCATCGGTGGTGGAGGGAATTGATGAAACCAACGCCCGGCCCGGTCGTCATCGCCCGTCAGCCTCGAATGGTTCGAGTCCGCTTTATCCCGAAAATATCGACAACATGAAAACCACCCAACGTCTCCTCATCGCCACGCTCGCCGTCGCGATTGTCCTCCCTGCCGTCGTGTTCGCCGCCAAGGGCGACAAGAAAAAGAACGCCACGCCCGCCGCGACGTTTGCCTCCGTCGACAAAGACGGTGACGGCTTCATCACCGAGGCCGAATTCCTCGCCGCCGAGAAGGACAAGCTCACGGTCGAGGCCGCCAAGGCCCGCTTCGCCGAGATGGACAAGAACCACGACGGCAAGCTGACGAAGGATGAATTCGTCGGCACCGGCGAGGAGCCGAAGAAAAAGAAAAAGAAGAAAGACGCGAACTGAGCGCGTTCTCCTGCGCCGCCTGGCGCCGGAAAACAAATCTCCCGGCCTGGCCGCAATTTTGCGGCCGGGCTTTTTTTACGCCCAACGAGGGTGTAACAGGAAGTGAGGTCAGGCGGTTTGAGGTGGCACGGGCATCATGCCCGTGGTTTTTCAGCACACGGGCGGGACGCCCGTGCCACTTCCCAGCCAATGCACTGACCTCACTTCCTGTTACAGCCGCCCGACGCTGGCGCGCGCATTCGGGCTTGGCGGAAACCGGCTGCGCTGAGACAACACCGCCATGGACTCCGCTTCTCCGGCCCCCGCGTCCGCTCCCAAGGCTTGGTATCGCCCCAGTCTCACCCAACAGATCGTCCTCGGCCTGATCGTCGGCTGCCTCGTCGGGTGGTGGATGAGCACGATGGAGGTCGAGGCGCGCAAAGACTGGGATGTGTGGATGAAGGTTCCTCGGGACGTGTTTCTCCACCTGATCAAGGCGATGATCGCGCCGCTGATTTTCGCCAGCGTGGTGCAGGGCTTCGCGGGCACGGGCGATATGAAGAAGGCCAGCCGGATCGGCTGGAAGGCGCTGCTCTATTTCGAGATCGTGACGACATTCGCGCTCGTCGTGGGGTTGTTGGCGGTGAATCTCGCGCAGCCCGGTGCGGGTGTCGTGTTGCCCGCGGAGGCGGGGAGTGTCGCCAGTCTCGCGAAGCCGCAGACGCTGCCCGAGATTATCCTCCATATTTTTCCCACGAGCATCATTGAGGCGATGGCCAAGAATGACGTGCTCCAGATCGTCGCCTTCGCCGTGTTGTTCGCGATGGCGGTGATCGCGGCCGGCGATGCGGGCAAGCCCGTCTTCAATTTCTGCGCGAGCCTTACCGGTGTGATGTTCAAGTTCGCCGGCATCATCATGAAGTTCGCCCCCTTCGGCGTCGGCGCCGCGATCGCCGTGACGGTCGGCCAGCAGGGCCTCGGCTCGATCATCGTGCTCGGGAAACTCGTTCTCACGCTCTACGCGGCGCTGGTGGTGTTTGTCGTGTGCGTGCTCGGCGTCGTCATCTGGATCGCAAAGGTGCCGCTGAAACCGTTTGTGCGGGCGGTGCGCGAGCCATTCATCCTCGCGTTTACGACGGCCAACAGCGAGGCCGCGCTGCCGAAGGCTTTCGAGTTGATGGAACGTCTCGGCGTGCCGCGCGGCATCGTGGGCTTTGTGTTGCCGGCGGGTTATTCGTTTAATCTCGATGGGTCGACGCTGCACCTCGCGGTTGCGTCGGTCTTCGTGGCGCAGGCGGCCGAAGCGACGACCGGTATCCATTTCAGCCTCGGCCAGCAAATCACGATGATGCTGATGCTCATGCTCACCTCAAAGGGCGTGGCCGCCGTGCCGCGCGCCTCGTTTGTCGTGCTCGTCGCCGCGCTCGAATCCTTCAAACTTCCGGTCGCGGGCGCGTTTCTCATCCTTGGCGTCGACGCCCTCCTCGATATGGCGCGCACCTCGGTAAACGTCCTCGGCAACTGCCTCGCGAGCGTCGTCGTCGCGCGCTGGGAGGGCGAGTTCGACGACGCGAAGGCGCAGCGGGAATTCGGCGACAAGCCTGCGTGACGCCTGGTCTCTCCGCCGTCCTCCTCGCCGCCGGGCGCTCGACCCGGATGGGCCGCGACAAGGCGCTGCTCGAAATTGACGGCACGCCGCTCTGGCGGCGCCAACGCGATGTGCTCGTGCGGGCGGGCGCGACGGAAATATTCCTTTCCGCGCGCGCCGATCAGCCGTGGGCCCATGAGCCCGAGGTTGCAAAAAATTTCACCGCCATCGTGCGCGATTCCACGCCCGACGCTGGCCCGCTCGCCGGCCTCTCCGCCGCGCTCGTCCGCGCCGCGCACCCGCACCTCGCCGTCCTCGCGATCGATCTGCCGAAAATGAACGCAGGCTGGTTTGCGTCGCTCGTCGCCGAGTGCGCGCCTGCCGTCGGCTGCGTGGGCCGCCACGCCGGCTGCGAAAAATTCTTCGAGCCCCTCGCCGCGATTTATCCCCGCGAGCTGGCGCAACCCGCCGCCGCTGCACTCGCGCGCGGCGAATTCTCGCTCCAGCAATTTTTGTCCGCCGCCGTCGCCGCGGGAAAAATGCACGTGCGCGAAATCACCGCCGCTGAGACTCTGCGATTCGAGAACTGGAACGCGCCTGCATCGTTGCCGCGTCGCGAATAGATTTCTGCTCGTCAGCTCGCCGCCCCACCGTCACTCCTAGCCGTCGCTCCACTCGTGTCCGCCCCCAGCCCCAACGCCGCCATCTTCATCAGCTACGCGCGTCAGGACACCGTCGCGGCGGACCGGCTTGCGGAGGCGTTGCGCAGCCACGGGCTTGAGGTGTGGTTCGACCAAAACGAACTGGCCGGCGGCGAGGCGTGGGATGGGAAAATCCGCAGCCAGATTCGCACCTGCGCGCTGCTCATCCCCGTCGTCTCGGCCAACACGCAGACTCGTGGCGAGGGCTACTTCCGGCGCGAATGGAAACTCGCCGCCGAGCGCACGCACGACATGGCGGCGGGCATCCCGTTTCTCGTCCCCGTCGTGATCGACGACACCGCCGAGTCCGCCGCGCTCGTGCCGGAGGAGTTCATGCGCGTGCAGTGGACGCGCCTTCCGCAGGGCCGCGCCACGCCGCAATTCGCCGCGCAGGTGAAGCGCCTCCTCGAAGCGCCGCGCGGAGCGGCCGCGAAAGTAACGCCGGCGTCTCCGCCTGCCGTCTCGCCCAATACAGGCGGGCCGCCTGCGCTATCTCAGCCGGTGGGCCGCCGCGTCCCTGCGGCGGCATGGGCCGCGGCCATCGCTGCAATCGTCATCGCGGTCGTGGTCGTCGTCGGGCGACGCGCACCAGAATCGACGCCGGCTCCGACACCGAATGCGGGTGCCGGGCCGCGCCCGCCCACCCCTGAAAAATCCGCCGCACCCACCGCCCCCGCCAAATCCATCGCCGTCCTCCCGTTCGCCAACCTGAGTCCGGACAAGGACAACGAATTTTTCGCCGACGGCATGCACGACGACCTCATCACCGCGCTCGCCAAAGTCCGCGACCTGAAGGTCATCTCGCGCACCTCCGTGCTCGCCTACCGCGACACCTCCGCGCGCAACCTCCGCAAGATTGCCACCGAGCTCGGCGTCGCGACCGTGCTGGAGGGCAGTGTGCAGCGCGCGGGCAACCGGGTGCGCATCAACGTCCAGCTCATCGACGCTCGCACCGACGACCACCTCTGGGCGGAAACGTATAACAAGGAGCTGACCGATGTGTTCTCCATCCAGGCCTCGCTTACGCAGGAAATCGCCACCGCCCTCAAGGCCAGCCTGACCGCCGGCGAGCGCACGCTGCTGGCCCGCCGCCCGACCGAAAACCAGGCGGCCTTCGATCTCTACCTGCGCGCGCGCGTGCTGGAGCAACCCCTCCAGATCGGTTCTTCCCGGGAGGAACACGAACGGGTGCTGGCCCTGTATGACCAGGCCATCGTGCTGGATCCGGGATTTACGCTGGCACACGTGCAAGCGTCGATGCTCAACGGCCTGATGTTCTGGTTCGCCGCGCTCGATGCGACGCCGGCCCGGCGGACCCGGTCGCTGGCCGCGCTCGAAGCGGCGCAACGCCTCGCGCCCGGCTCCCCCGAGGTGCTCATGGCGCAGGGCTCCTTTGAATACACTTGCAACAACGACTGGGTGAAGGCGCTCGCCCACTATCATGCTGCCGAGGCCGGCCTGCCCAACGACGCGCAACTGCACTACCGCATTGCGCTCGCGCACCGGCGGCTCGGCGGGACGCCGGCTGCGCTGGCCCGGCTGGAACGCTCTGCCGACCTCAATCCTCACGACGCCCGCGGCATTTACACGCTGATCGAAACGACCCGATTCCTGCGGCGCCACCGTCAGGTGGTGGCCCTCGCGGAGCGTTACCGTTCGCTGGTGGCGACTGACGCCTTGGTTCAAACCTTTCGGATTGGCGCCCAATTTGAACTCGACGGGGATCTCGCCGGCTATCGGCGGAACTGGATGGCACTGCCGCCCGCCCCCAACGATCCGCACGGTCTCAAGAAGGCTTACCAGCTCGCGTTCACCTTCGGCGACCTCGCGGCGGCGGACCGCGCGCTGGCGGATCCTCGTTTGGAAACGGTGCGGGGATTGGGTGGCGTGGTGAGCGAGCCGGTGGCGCTCCACCGGGCCCAGATCGCTTGGCTCCAGAACCGGCCGGAGGATGCGCGCCGATTCGCGGACGAGGCCATAACCTATTATCGCGGCCGGCTCTGGGGCGCGCGGCAGCAGCCGGTGGTTCAGATGGACCTCGCCCGGGCCGAGGCGTTGGCAGGGCGCAAGGAGGTCGCGCTGCGCGAAGCGGAGGCTGCCATGGCCGCCCAGATCAAGCTGGATGCGTTTACGGCCGAGAGCCAGCGGTTCGTCTATGGCCGATTGTTGGTCACCTGCGACCGGCGCGCGGAGGCCCTGGGCGTTTTGCGCGACTACCTCGGCGGCTATGGTGGGACGACTCCCAACGAAATCCGCCTCGACCCCATTTGGTCGCGGCTGATGGACGACCCGCGGTTCGAGGAGATTCTGAAATCGGCGAAGCCGCTGTGAAGGACGGCGCGAGTCGCGCGAACTTGACCGGGAGTCTGTCTTGGCCTGTGGTCTAGACCATGCCTACCGCCAAAGTTTTTGCCAACGGTCGCTCCCAGGCCGTGCGCCTGCCGAAGGCGTTTCGATTTTCCGGCAAGGAGGTTTTCGTTCGCCGCGAAGGCGAAGCAGTCGTGCTGGAGCCGATCAAGGGCCGCGCGTGGCCGCGCGATCTCTGGCGCATGATTCGCATCGACGACCGCGCCTTCGTGCGTCCTCCGCAGGGCAAGGCACCCGCGCGCGTGGCCCTCGACGCGCCGTGAAATACCTGCTCGACACGCACACTTGCATCGCGGCGATGCGAGGCTGGGAAAATGCGGTGGCGAAACTTTCCTCGCTCCCGCCGGACGAGTGCCGCGTCTCGACCGTGACGGTTTATGAATTGTCGGTGGGCGTGGCGAAATGCCGCGAACCGCAGAAGGAGGGGGCGAAGGTGGCGCGGTTTCTTGCGAGCGTGCATGTGCTGTCGCTGGACGCCGAGGCGGCGCGGAGGGCGGGATCGGTCCGCGCGACGCTTGAAAAACAGGGGCGCGCCATCGGCCCGTCTGACGTGCTGCTCGCCGGTCAGGCGCTGGCGCACGGTTTCAAACTGATTTCGGGAAATCTCGCGGAGTTTGCCCGCGTCGAGGGCTTGGCGGTCGAGGGCTGGTAGCATCTCTCCCCCTCACGCGTAGCGATCCTCGGTCCAAGGATCGGCGGTGTTTGAGTAGCCGCGGACTTCCCAGAAGCCGAGTTTGTCCTCGGCTAGAAACGTGATGCCACTGACAAATTTCGATCCCTTCCACGCGTAGAGTTTCGGGATGATCACGCGGGCGTGGCCGCCGTGCTCGAGCGAAATCGGGGCGCCGTCGAAACTCGTGGCGACGAGCACATCGTCGTCGAGACACGCGGCGAGGGCGACGTTGGTCGAGTAGCCGTCGTAGCCCGTGAAGTAGACGAACTTCGCCTCGGGCTTGGGTTGCGCGAGTTCGTAGAGCGTGGTGAAGGCGACGCCGCCCCAGCGGCAGTCGTATTTGCTCCACGTCGTCACGCAGTGGAAGTCGCTCACATCCTCGACCTGCGGCAACGCGTGAAATTGATCCCACGAGAGCGTCGTGGGTTTTTCAACGAGGCCGTCGAGCTTTAGCCGCCAGTCCGCGTGCGCGATGGCCGGATGCACGCCGAGGTCGAGGACGGGAAAACCGGTCGTGAGTTTCTGGCCGGGCGGCAGGCGATCCTGCGATGCGACCGCATGCGCGGCCACACCGCGGGCTTTTTGTTTCTCCGCCCATTTCTGTTTCGCCTCGATGTAGCGCTCCTTCGACATGGCGCGGAACGTAGGCGCTGCGCGCCGCCGCGCAAGCGCCGCCTATTCGTCGCCGAGCGCCTGCGCGATCGCGTGGCGCTTGGAAAAATAATAGAGCCCGAGCCCGCCTTGGTAGAGCACGGAGAGGCCGAGCACTAGTTTCAGCATGAGGCGGTAGATCATCGGCACAAACTCCTCCACGGTCAGGCCGACTTGCGCGGCATTAATTTCAAGGATCGGGCGCAGCTCGGCGGGGATCGGCGGTAACTCGATATGCGCCAGCCGCACCGCGCAATAGACGGCGATGGCGGCAAACAGGCAGACTTGGCTGCCGACCAGCCAGCTCACGCCGCGCGCGTCACGCTGCCCTAGCATCGCCGCACCGTGATGCTCGATGGCGCCCGCCCCGGCGACGGCCAGCCCGACGATCGCGCCGAGGGTATCTCCGCCCGTCGCGCTCAGCAGGGCGAAGACGCCCGCGACGTAGAGCACGCAGCCGCCGTGGAGCCGGCCGACGCGTTCGACGCGGGCCAAGATTTTTTCCGGCAGCAGAGGCGGTGGTTGCATGGAAGGGTTGTCATTCCGTTTGGGGCCTCGAAGCTCAAGCCTCTTTGTGCCGACGCCGAACCGTGATCGACCTTTCCCCTTCCGCCTCGAGTTTCCACCCGAGCTGCCGATCACCGCGCGCGTCGAGGAGATCACCGCGGCGATTCAGGCGAACCAGGTCGTGATTCTCGCCGGCGAAACCGGCTCCGGCAAAACCACCCAGATTCCGAAAATGTGCCTCGCCGCGGGCCGCGGCTCGCACGGCCGCATCGCCTGCACGCAGCCGCGCCGTGTCGCCGCGCTCTCCGTCTCGCGCCGCGTCGCGGAGGAACTCGGCGTGCAGTGGGGACGCGAGGTCGGCTGCAAAATCCGGTTCAACGACGAGACCACGCGCGACACGGTCGTGAAGTTTCTCACCGACGGCATGTTGCTCGCCGAGGTGCAGGGCGATCCGCTGCTCCGCGACTACGACACGATCATCATCGACGAGGCGCACGAGCGCTCGCTCAACATCGACTTCCTCCTCGGGCATCTGCGCACGCTGCGTTACAAACGCCCCGAGTTGAAGATCGTCATCACCTCGGCGACGATCGACACCGAGGTGTTTAGCAAAGCCTTCGACGATGCGCCGATCATCCAGGTCGAAGGCCGCACCTATCCCGTCGAGGTGATCTACGCGCCGCTCGACGAACTCGGCTCCGATGCCGCGGAGGGCGACGAACGCGAGGCGCGCGCCGAGGCGTTGCACTACATCGACGGCGCGGTCGAGGCCGTGGAGCGCGTCGTGCGCGAGAGCACGGATGGCGATGTGCTCGTGTTTCTCCCGAGCGAGCGCGATATCCGCGAACTCGGCGAACTCCTCGACGGCCGCCGGCTGCGCGACTGCGAAGTGATTCCAATGTTCGGGCGCCTCTCGAATTCCGAGCAGCAACGCGTCTTCGCGCCGACGCAGCGCCGCAAAATTGTCCTCGCGACCAACATCGCGGAAACCTCGCTCACGATTCCCGGCATCCGCTTCGTGGTCGACACCGGCCTCGCGCGGCTGAGCCGCTACTCGCCGCAGGCTCGCACGCGCCGGCTGCCGATCGAGCCGGTCTCGCAGTCGAGCGCGGATCAACGCAAGGGGCGCAGCGGCCGTGTGGCCGACGGCGTGTGCATCCGGCTTTATTCGGAAAAAGATTTTCTCGAGCGCCCGCGTTTCACGCAGCCGGAAATCCAGCGCGCGAATCTCGCCGACGTTATCCTGCGCCTGAAAGCGTTTGGCCTCGGCGACATCGAGCGCTTTCCGTTCATCAACATGCCCGCCGCGAAATCGATTCGCGCGGGCTATGCGCTGCTCGACGAACTCGGGGCGATCGAAGAACGTAGGGCGTCTGTCTTGCAGACG
>JANXSC010000339.1 GCA_025352845.1 Opitutaceae bacterium | reverse complement strand
GTCGCCCTTGGCGGTCAGCAGCAGCATCGCGAGACCGGTCACGGAATTGGACGACGGTTCCGCGGCAATCGAGGCGCGCACGGCGCGCTCGGCCTCCTCGAAGCGCCAGTGCCCGAAATAGGTGAGATATTGGCTGTAGCGCGCGAGCGGCGCGGTAGCGGGATTGCGCGCCGCGCGCTCAAACAGCGCCAGCGCCTCCTCCACGCGATCCTGCCGGCCATACATCGTGCCGAGGTTGCCGATGGCTCCCTCGTGCTCGGGCGCGCGGGCGAGCACGGCCTGAAACGTCTTCTCCGCGACCGTGCGATCGGGATCGTTGTCACGCTGCCAGCGGCCGAGGGCGAAGAGGCCTTCGGTGGAATTGGAGTCCAGCTTGAGCGCCCGCTCCGCCTGGCTGCGCGCCGTCTCGCGCCGCGCCGGCGCGTCGTCGAAGCCCCGCGTGCGGATCGCGGTGTTGAACTGGGACGCGATCGCCCAGATCTCCGCGTCGTTCTGGTCGAGTGCCAGCGCCTGCTTGACCAGCCCCTCGGCGGCGGCGAAGTCGTCGGCAGTCGAGTTGTATTTTTTCAACGACAACGCGTTGGCCCTATCGGCGAGCTGACGCGCAGGGGAAAGCAGGACGGGCTCCGCTTGCTTGGGAGATAGCCGGGCAACGGACGCGGCGGGCGGGGATTTTTCCCATGGCCGCCACAACGCGAGTGCGGCGACCGCCAAGCCGAGGGCCAGCCCGGCTGGCAAGAACCAGGGGCGCGGTTTTCGTAGGGGCGCGGCCTGACCGCGCCCTTCCGGGTCGGCCGCAATCTGGGCGCGGTCGAGCCGCGCCCCTACATCGGCACGCGCCGGAGTGCTTGCACCGCCCAACAACGCCTTCACCCGCGCGCAAAATTTCTCCGGCGTCTCGCCGCCGGGCAGCCGCGTCCACTGCACGGCCTTGAACTCCGCCGGCACCCTCGCCTCCGCATCTCGCGTGTCGTCGATCACGACCGGCAGCAGAAACGCCTTCTCGTCTGCCATCGCATGCGTGCGCTGCGCGGCGAGTTTCCACTCGATCCGAAAATACCCTTCGAGCCGCGCCTGCGTCGCCGCCGAGATCACGGGGAGAAACAACGCGCACGACGCCACCTGCCCGCGAATTTTCGCATCCCACGCGTCGCCACCCGTGAGTTCGTTCTGATCAAACCACACCTCCACACCCGCCGCGCGCAGCGCCGCGCAGATGCGCCGCACCGCCGCCGCGTCCTGCGACGCGTAGCTCAGGAAGACGGCGCCGGAAGGCTGCGTGGGTTCCGCCATAGGTCGTATCGTTGATGCCGCCGCGCTTCGGCCTTGCCAGTCGAATCTCGCGCCGCCACCGGTTGCGCTCGCCGCATGTCCTCCGCCGCCACCAGCCAGCTGCCGTTTTTCCACGTCGTCGGATTCACCGGCCACCGGCAGCTGGCCGACGCGGGCGGCACCGCCAAATTGATCAGCGAGGCACTGCAGGAACTGCAACGCGAGGCGCCCGGCGAATGGATCGCGATGTCGTCGGCCGCCGCAGGTGCCGATTTGATCTTCGTGCGCGCGGCGCTCGATCTCGGGCTGGGTTGGGAGGCGGTGTTGCCGCTGCCGCTGGCAGATTTTGAGCGCGATTTTTCCGCCGAGGAATGGCGGGACGTGCGGGCGCTGCTCGATCGCGCGGAGCATTTGGAAATCGCCGCGGAGCCGGGCTCGCGCGAGGAAGCGTATCTCACGGGCGGTTTTGAAATCGTGAACAGCTGCGACGTGCTCCTCGCCGTATGGGACGGACTCCCGGCGCGCGGCAAGGGCGGCACGGCCGATGTCGTCGCGTATGCGCGCGCGATGGGCCGGCCCATCGTCATACTCAACCCCGAGACGAAGGTCGTGCGCCGGGAAAATTTCGAGCAGCTGCGGCTGCATGACGCCAATCTCCGCTATCTGAACAAAGTCCCGGGTGGTGCGCTCGGCAAAGGGGCCTCGGCGTTCGAGCGGGTTGCGGCGTTCCAGAAAAAAATCGACGAGGCCGCGACGCACAGCTCGCCGCATTTCCGGCTGTTGATCGCGCTCACGCTCGGGCTCCACGTGCTGGCGACGGTCCTGGCGACCGCTTCCCTCGCCTTTGGGTTACACTGGAGCGCGCTCCCGTGGGGCAAACTGCTCTGCCTCATCGGAGCGCTGGCGCTCGCCGTCGTGATGCGCCATCGCCACACGCAACACCACTGGACGCGCTGCCGCCTGTCCGCCGAGATCACGCGCTCGGCGCTCGCGATCTGGGGGCTACCGCGGGCGACGCGACTCTTTGCGGATTTCGACTGGTCAGGCCTCGAGCCGCTGCGCCGCTCGCTCGATGTGCTCCACCGCCGCGCCTCGCGCGAGGCGCGGCCGGACTTCGACACCTTCAAACAGCGCTACCTCAAGGAACGCATCGAGGATCAGCTCCGTTATTTCGTCCGCCAGGAAGCGAAGGCGATTCCGCTGCTCGCGCGGCTGCGGGCCGGCTTCGTCACGTGCTCGGTCGGCGCGATCGTGTTTACGACGGGCTACGCGCTACAGGAAGTTTTCCATTGGGAACTCGCGCCGTGGGTCACAGCCGCGGCGTTTTATTTCGCCCCGATCATGCTGCCGGTGCTGGCGGCGGCGTTCATGTCGCTCATCTCAATCAACGATCTGCACCGGCGCGTCGCGCGCTACCGCGAGATGTGCATCCGGCTGGAGACGGTGCGGAAGGAAATCGCCCACAGCCAGACGTGGGCCGGACTCGAGCGCGCGATCGCGAAGGCCGAGCGCGTGCTGCTGCAGGAAGTGTTCGAGTGGCACTCGATCACGAGCTTCAGCGAATCGCACTGAACTGGCGCGGAGCCGGTCGCGCCTTGATCACGCTTACTTCGCCTGCGCGAGTTCCTGCTCCAGCGTCGCCTTGAGCTCGCGCACCCAACGGAGCTGGCGCGGTTGCGCGGGCATCGCGGCAATTTCGGCGAGGCCGGCGGAGAAGGCCGTGCGCTTTTCCGCCGCCGCGTCGCTCAACAAACCCCACACGAGCGCCAGCGTGGCCGATTGAAAACGGGTCTCGTGGTCGTCGGCCCCGGCGGCAAGCAGCTTGGTGAAATACGCCGTAGCCTCGTCCCGGAGTTTCCGTGACTCCTCCCGTTCGCCGTTGCGCGCGAGAGCGACGGCGACGAGCGCCCGGTCGGCAGCCAGTTCGTCGAACGCACTCACCGAGATATCGTCGGCGTCGGGGCGGCCCACGAGCAAGGCGCGGCCCGTGCGCGCGGCATCGGCCCACTGCCGCAACGCGAGACAGGCGACAGTTTGCAACCGCTGGTTGGCCTGCATGGAGCCGCGGTAGGACAATTTCTCCAAACCCGAAAGCGGTTTCATCGCGGCAAGTTTGCCCTCCATCGCCCGCGCGGCGTTCAACGCCGCCGCCGTTTGACCCGAGGCGAGCTTCATATCGGCGCGAGTGCCCTCATTCCAAATGGGCAGCAGGTCGCGGAAGAAACTCTCCGCGTCCGTTTGCGCCGTCGCCTTGGCGCGGAGGCGGTCCCCGTCAGCCAGCGCCGCATTGAGATCGGTCACGCGGCCGAGCGCGGCCTCCAGATTGTCGACGCGCGCCACCGCAAAGGCGGCGCCCGTGAGAGAGCTCGGTGAACCACCGTGCTCGATCGCCTCGCGCACCCCGGCCTTGGTCAGCGCGATGGTCTCGTCGAGCCGACCCTGCCGCCACAACGCCTGCGCGACGAGATTTTGCACCACCCGCCGGTTGCCCCGGGCGGAATCGTTGTCGGGATCGAAGCGGAGAAACTCGGTGTAGTCGTCGGCCACCTGCCGCCCCTGGGTCTCGGCTTTCGCATAGTCGAAGGCATCGAGTGCGATCTGGGTGATCCGGCTGCCGAGGAGCGCACGCGAACGCAGAGCGCCGAGATTGCCCGCCTCCCGCTGCACGGCCTCGTCGACGATCCGCATGGCCTCGTCGACGACCGCGGGCACTTCCAACCCGCGGCCGGTGAAACGCAACGTCTCGGCCAGCCACGCCGTGGTCTCGCCGAAAAACACGCTCGCCCGCTGCCGCGCCGCCGGATCGTCCCCCAAGGCACGAAACACCGCCCGCGCCTGCTCGAGGCTAACCAGTGACGCCGGAAACTGACGGTCGCGCAGCAGGGCGAAGCCGAGATTCATCTGGGTGCGGCCAAACTCCAGCTTGGCCCCGAGCGAAGCTTCCGGAGCCCCCACGACAGGGACGATCACGTCGAGCCCGCGCTGCCCGATGTCGATGGCGCCCTGCGGGCGGCTTTGCAGATAGGCGTTGCGGCTTTGCTGGCGGAGCACGGCGGCGAGTTCGACCGCCACCTCGGACGACTGATCGCCTTTCTCCCGCAGCGCCTGAAATAGTCGCTCCGCATCAATCAAGGGTTCCTCCGCCTCAAGGGTCTTCCCCTTCATCGAGAGCGAGAGCCCGAGCCGGCTGAGCGCGATGGCGCGGTAGCGATCGCTGCGCGCATCCATGAACTCTTTCGGCAGCGCGTCGAAATACGTCAGCGCACGTTTCGCCAGGCCGCCGACAATCTCCACGCGTCCCGTCGGCTCCAGCTGGGTGTAGAGATCGTCGAGCAGGAACGACACGAGCCGCTCCGCTTCCGCGCGCGCCAGCTGCGCGCGGTCGCGTTCCAGCGCCACGCGATCCTCGGCCGCCGCCGCCCGACGCTGGTTAACCCAACCCCACGCCGCGGCGCCGATCGCGCCGATGGCCAGGACCGTGCAGACTGTGGCGATGAGACGCGCGCGCACCAACTGCGCGTGGGTGGCGGCTTCCTTCGCCTTCGTCTCCGCGAGCTGGCGCTGCATGGCGGCCTTGCTCTCGCGGGCCTGCCGCACGTCGCGGCTCGCCTTCACGACGCCGACGAGCACGTCGTGCGTCAGCTCCACGCGGCGCACGTCGAGGCGCTCCTCGACGCGCAGCAGGCGGCGGTCGATCAGCGCAGCGAGCGAGGCGGGCGGTGCGCCGGCGGCGGCGAAACCTTTTTTCACGCGCTCCTCCGCGATGCTCTCGCGGTAGCCGGAGTCAGTGAGCAACTCGTCCTCGATGAACGCACGCACGCCGGCGGGCTGGTCGGCGAGCGTGCGCTCGTAGAACTCCGTGAGAATCGTGTCGCGCGAACCGGCGAGGAGGTCGGCGGAAATCTCGGCGTGGCCGCGGGTGCGGCGCGTTTCGTTCAGCTCGCGGCACACGAGGCTGAGCAGCGAGGGCTCGACCTCGGCCTGTTGGAGGGCGGCATCTCCCGCTGCCGCCGAGCCCGGAGCGGCGGGGTCGGGAGACCCCGGCCCTTCAACGGTCCCGGAGACAAAGCCCACGATTTGCCGCGCCACCGCTTCGCTCACGAGCGCGCGGCCGGGGCGAGTGACGGCGGCGAGGGCCTGCGCGCCGGTCATGCGCGCGAGGCGCATCCGGTTCTGCGTGACGGAGGGCATCGTGTTCTTGAGGCTCTCGAGGTGCGCGAGGTAATCCTCGCGGAGCGCAATCAGGATGCGGTAGTCGGCCCGCGTGAAATCGAATTTCTCCATGCCCGCCTCGTCGGCCTCCAGCCGGGCCTCGAGCACGCGGGGCGCGCGGTTTTCCACGAGATCGGCGAGGTCTTCGAGAAACTGCGCGGCGCGCTGCCGTCCGAAATCGTCGCCCTGCGCGAGCGTGAAAATCTACTCGAACTGATCGAAGATGAGCAGCGGGATAAGGGCACGGCCGGTCCGGTCGCGGAGGATGTCGTCGCGGTGGTGGAGAAATTCCCAGAGCGACTCGCCCTGCGCCGAGACGCCCGGTTGCGTCCACACGCCAGCGTCCCGCGTGGCGCGGAGGATCGCCTGCTTGATCTGCTCCGACGGCGGCGGCGACTCGCGCCCGTAGTCGAGGCGCACGTAAACGGGGCAATACCCCTCGGGCCGAAGCCGTGGGACGATGCCGGCGCGAAGGATCGAAGTTTTGCCGAGACCCGACTGGCCGAAGAGGATGGTGAGAAGCTTGCGCTGCACGCGCCGGCCGAGTTCCGCGACTTCCTCGTCGCGCCCGTGAAAATAGGCGCGCGTCTCTTCGGTGAACGAGGCCAGGCCGAGCCACGGATTCTGCGGATCGATGGCGGGAGACGGCGTGGGCGCGGAGGAATTGGGCGGCATCGGATTATTGGCCACAAAAAACACGAAACATCACAAAAAATGAAACGGCGGTTGGGTGTAGCGCGGTGCTTCAGCCCGCGTTTGGGAGCGACGGAAACGCGGG
>JANXSC010000297.1 GCA_025352845.1 Opitutaceae bacterium | reverse complement strand
GGCGGGCGGCGCACTCGCGGTAGAACTCCTCGGTCTTCAAATGCGGCGGCACGAACCCGCCGCGAAACGCATCGAGAATCAGCCAGTCCCACTGCTGCCGATCGCGTTTCACGAACATGCGGCCATCCATGATTTTCACCGGCGTGTTCGCTTCCGGTTTGAACGCCATGTGCGTCGAGCAGAGTTCGAGCACCTTGGGATCGAGCTCGACGGTTTGCAGGAGCGAGTTGGGAAAGGCCGCGGCAAACAGCCGGTGAAACCCCGCGCCGCCCAAACCGATCATGAGCACGCGCTGCGGCTTCTGATGGATGAACAATGCGCCGTAGAGCGAGCGCGTGTAGTGCACCACGAGTTTCTTCGGATCCGTGAGATCGACGGCGGATTCGAGCGCCTCGTTGCCGCGGGCGCGGGCGCGAAGTTCGACCGTGTTGCCGCGGCGCTCGACCGTGAGGCTGTTGTAGATCGTGTCGTGGTGCTCGACGAAATCCTGCGCAGGCGCCACCGCGAGGGGCGCGAGAAGTGTGGCGAAAAACAGAGGCAGACGGTTCATGGCGACGAAGACGGGAGCGGGGCGCGGAGCAGCGCGAGCAGGGCCACGAGACTCGTGATCGCGACGCCGAGCCAGGTGTAGAGCAGCGTCGAGACCGGCGCGTGCGGGATCAGCACGAAGGCCGTGAGCATCACGCCGGCGATGTTGCCCAGCGTGCTGATGCCGTAGACAAGGCCCGAGGCCTTGCCCGGGGGCGTGCCACGCGACGCGAGGTATTGCACGCACTGGGGCGTGAAGGCCGAGAGCGAAAGCACGGGAACAAAAAACAGCACCGCGCACGAAAGCAGCACGGGAATTTTTCCCGGTTCGAGCGTGATCGCAATTGAATCCACGAGGCCGCGGCCAAAGCGCGCGGTGAGCGTCAGCGAAACCACCGCGCCGATCGCGCAGCCCAGCTGCCAGCGCCAGCGCGGCGCGGCGGTCATGTTACTGATCGTGCCGCCGAGCATCGCGCCAACACTGAAGGCGGCGAGAAACGTCGAGATGAGGCACGCCCAGACGTCGATGGCAGAGCCGAAATAGGGGCTGAGGAGCCGCGAAGCCAGCAGCTGGAAACCCATGCTCAGGATGCCGAGGACAATTACGACGACGTAGAAAGCGAGGTGCGTCACGAGGGGCGGGCAAGGTGCGAGGTCGCGCGGGCGATGTCACCACGAAAGTCCGCGTTGCCTTGCGCCGCCAATCACGCCACTCCTCCCCTGCCCCATGAATACCGCCAATTTTATCCGGCTCTCCGCGCTCGTTCTCACCGGGTCGCACAGCGTAGTCGTTGCGTCCGGACAAACCGCCGCTCCCGCCGCGAGGCCCGCGATGGGCTCGGCCGTTTTCAAATGGGAGGATCTCCCCGCGAAGGTCACGCCGAACGGCGAACGGCGCGATGTCGCCAATCACGCCACACCGACGCTTGCAGTGTTCGAGTCGCACATCACCACCCTGAATCCCGGCAAGGCCTCGCACGATCCTCACCGGCATCCGCAGGAGGAACTCATCATTCTCAGGGAGGGCACTGTTGAAGTGCACATCAACGGAAAGACCCAGGTCGCCGGCGCGGGCTCGACCTTTTTCTACGCCTCCAACGACGCGCACCGCGTGCTCAATGTCGGCGACGGCCGCGCCACCTACTGGGTGATCAATCTCGCGACGACGGCGACGCATGTGCCGGCGGAACAAAACAAAGCGCCCACGCTGCTCTCGGGCGTCTTCGACTGGACGAAGCTTGCGATGACGACCTCGAAGATCGGCGAGCGCCGCAGCGTGCTCAACGGCTCGACCGTCACACTCAAGAATCTCGAGAGCCACATCACCACGGTGAATGCCGGCGAGTCACCCCACGCCGCGCACCGCCATCCCGACGATGAAATCATCCTCATCAAGGAGGGCACGGTGGAAGCCACGATCAACGGTGTGTCGAAGAGCGGCGGGCCGGGCTCGATTTTCCTTTTCGCCTCGAACGATCTCCACGGCATGCGGAATATCGGCACCACGCGCGCCACCTACCACGTGATCCGGATTGTCACGGCGGCAACACCGCCTGCGGCTCCCGCGGCGAAGTAGTTCCGGGCAGCTGGCGGTTTTCTCGGGTCCGACCTCGGTCAATGCCCTGCTACCGGTGCAGCTCGGACCCGGCCTGAATAAGCTCAGGCCCTGCGGTCCCGCCAGAGTGCGCCGGGAGGCGCGAATCAAACCGCGGTCTCGCCGCGCTCGTCGGTGCGGATGCGCACGATCTCCTCCAACGGGAGCACGAATATTTTGCCGTCACCGATTTTCCCGGTCTTGGCCCCCGTGCAGATCGCGTCGATGGCCTTACCCACGAGTTCATCGCCGACCGCGATTTCGAGTTTCACCTTCGGGAGAAAATCCACGGTGTATTCGCTGCCGCGGTAGATTTCGGTGTGGCCTTTCTGGCGGCCGAAACCCTTCACGTCAGTGACAGTCATGCCCTCGATGCCGACACCGGCGAGCGCCTCCTTCACGTCCTCAAGTTTGAATGGTTTGATGATGGCGATGATGAGTTTCATGGGACGATTGAGTTTCGGGTTTAGGACTTGGCGTCGAAAATGTAGGCTTCCTCGCCGTGATCGCTGATATCGAGGCCCTCGGTCTCGGCTTCAATCGTGGGACGGAGACCGATCGCGAATTTAACGAGGCTGGCAATAATCGCGGTGCCGACAGTCGTCCAGAGGAGCGTTACCGCGATGCCTTTCGCCTGTTCCAACCACAGGGAAGTGCCGACGATCTTGGACAGATGGGTGGTAAGGTTAGGATTCACGGTCGCAGTCGCGAAAAATCCGGTGACGAGCAAGCCGACGAAACCACCCACGCCATGCACCCCGAGGACGTCGAGGGCGTCGTCGTAGCCGAAGAGGCTTTTGATTTTCGTGCAGGCGAAATAGGGCATCGCACCCCCGAGCACGCCGGCGACCATCGCCCCGGTGGCATCGACGAAACCGCACGCCGGCGTGATCGTGACGAGCCCCGCGACCGCACCCGTGCAGAAACCGAGCACACTCGCCTTGCCGCGCGCGAGATACTCAAGCAGCGCCCAAGTCCCCGCCGCCACGGCCGCCGCGAGCGTGGTGGTCAGGAATGCGTTGGCCGCCACCCCATCCGCCGCAGTGGCGGAACCGGCGTTGAAACCATACCAGCCGATCCAGAGGATGCCGGTGCCGACCACGCACATGAAGAGACTGTGCGGCGGCATCGGCGTGCGCCCGTGGCCGAGCCGCTTGCCGACGATGAGGCACAAGATCAGCGCCGAGAACCCTGAGGCCATCTCCACCACCATGCCCCCGGCAAAATCGATCGCCTTGATGCCGGCCGCGGCGTTGAAGACGCCGTTCATGTTGCCGTTTATCCCCCACACCATGTGTGCGATCGGGCAATAGACCAGCAGCAGCCACAGTGTGCTGAATGCGAGCACGGCCGAAAACTTCATCCGCTCCACGACCGCACCGATCAGCACGGCGGGCGTGATGATGGCAAAGGCGAGTTGGTAAACGGCAAAGACACTATGCGAAACCCACGGTGAGTAGTCCAGATTGGGTGCGCTACCCACGCCGCGGAAAAAGAAGAATTCGCTGCCGCCCAGAAACGGACTGTTGAAATTCTTTCCAAACACGAGGCTGTAGCCCACGGCCCACCACAACACCGTCACGAGACTGGTGATTCCGAAACACCAGCCCATGACGGAGAGCGCGTTCTTCGTGCGCACAAGCCCGCCGTAGAAAAGACCGAGCCCGGGCAGAGTCATGAAGAGAACGAGAGTGGCACTGACCATCATCCACGCATTGTGCCCGGGACCAGGAACCCCCGAAACGGGCGTCGTGAGACCGCGCGGTATGTGCCCCGCCTTGTCCTTGAGCGCCTCACTAGGATCGGTGTTTCGGATGTAGGCTTCGAGACTCGCGAGCCGTTGCTCGACGCTCGGGGCAAGTGCCGCCTCGGCGCTGGGTGCTGCCGGTTGCGCGAACAAAAGCGCGCCGGTGAACCACGGAAGATAAAGCGCCATAATTAGGGCGCGAAACGAAAGGTAGGGGCGAATCATGCTGGGGAGGTAGCGATGAGAATAATTCATCCAAAACAATCAACCCATGAACGAATCGTATTTCCATTATGACGCACCGGGGACGCCTGCCTCGACCGACGAAGCATAAAGGGGTGTCGCAATTTGATTTGTCATTGCGAGCCCGGCGAAGCCGGGCGTGGGGTTCCAGCTGGATTGCTTCGTCGCTGCGCTCCTCGCAATGACAGCAAAAATCAAACTGAGACACTACCCACAAAGTAACGCCGGCAGCGCACCTGCTACCGACCGCAAAAAAAATGAGCGGAGAACTACTCCCCGCCGCG
>JANXSC010000469.1 GCA_025352845.1 Opitutaceae bacterium | reverse complement strand
GTCGAGCAGGAACTCGACCGGCTCTCCGACGGGCAGCCGGATTTCATTCGCCAGCACGATCTCCTCCCCGCCGGGCAATTGATAGCGAACCCGCCACCACCATTGTTCGCCGGTCACCGCGATCTTCAGGCTGCCTTCCGGCGCGCGCGCCACGAGTCCCGGCAACATCGCCAGCCCGTAAACGAGCAGCCCCGCCAGCACCACCGCCGGCATAATCGCGCCGCCGCCGAGGATCATCAGTTTCGCCTGTCGCGATTGATCCACCGCCTTTGGCCCGATCGTCGCGTAGAGGGTCAACCCCACCATCGCCATAAAAACGACGGCCGCGCCCCCCGTCATCCACCAAAACAAACTGGCGATGTGCGCCGCTTCCCGTCCCGCCGGCTCCAGCGCCGACTGCTGCCCCGCGCAACCGGCCAGCCATCCCGCGCCCGCGCCGACGATCCCGCGGCCTACGATCCCGTGCAGCCGGCGCGCTTTGAGCAAGTCCACGTGGAGTCGGCGCGCCACGGATTCAGCGGGCGGGTCGGATCAGGTTGGTTAGCCGTGAGGCTTCACCACCGTCACCGGGCTTATTCATGACGGAGGTGATTCGACACCTTCGATGCAGCAGCCGGATAAAACTTCCAGCGACGCCGCCGAGCTGCGCTTCTGGAACCAGAGTTGGCAAACAGTGCATTCCTTGCGGATTCGCGCTTCGGCTCGTGGAAAGCATTTCTCTTCTCAAGTCCCGATCATGGGCGAAAGACCCGGGCGATTGCCATGGGGTGAAACCCCACCCATCAGCCAAGATATCCCGTTCCTCTTTTGGCCTATTGGCTTGTTGTAGAACCGGCCGTTGGCCGGTTGCGCCCGGCCAGCGGCCCATGCCGTTGAGTTAAGGCCCAAAGAGGTATTTCTTCATAGGCCAGCTCGCTTGCGAGCGCTCCGACTGTTTGCGACCAGAGCG
This sequence comes from Opitutaceae bacterium, assembly GCA_025352845.1. GTDB lineage: Bacteria > Verrucomicrobiota > Verrucomicrobiia > Opitutales > Opitutaceae > ER46. Next base: position 13,991 of record JANXSC010000469.1, on the reverse strand, counting down.
CTCGCAAGCGAGCTGACCTACAAAACCAAAGGCCGCTCATTCAACGGCAGTGGGCCAGCGGCCGGGTTTACAGAATAAAATCATCGGGCGATGGTGTTACGCGTTTCTGCCAGTCGACATCCCGGAGCAAGCGCCGGGGAAGTTGCGGGATTTTTTCTAAAAAGCGGGCCAAATGGCTGACCGCACGCACTCGCGGTCGCGCTACTTCCCGCTCCAGCGTGCCCGCGCCTCGGGATGCGTCTCCACGAGGATCGCGCGAATGCGTTCCTTTTCCTCCGCCGGCAGATACGCGTAGCGATCTTTTGGATCGCGACTGGTCAGCGCGTCATGCAGGCGATCGAGGATGCGCGACTTGAGTTGTTCCGGTAGCGCGCGAAACATCTCCGAGTAGATGAGGTGGCTGCAGCGGTGCGCGAAGAGCTGCCCGTCCAACTTGAGATCGCGCAGCGAGCGGTCCGCGCCGGTGCGCGGTCCGGCGCGTGAAAATATTTTCTCGAAGTCGCCTCCGGCGACGATGCCCTCGGGCAGCGCCGCCGCGCCGCGGAAGAGCAGATGGTCCACGACGTCCTGCACCGCGCTCGCGAACACGCTCTTCACGCTGTCGTAGGCGGGCTCATCAGTCTCGGGTTCCTTGAACGTCAGCTGCAAACCGTGCTGGTAGGCGATCATGCGGCGACAGGAAAAAGCCGCGCGGGTCAGACTGTTTTGCATCGCCAACTGGTGCTCGAACACAAGCAGCGCGACGACATCGCTCGTCGGCCGCAGATACGCTGCCGTCTCAAAAAACGCGGAGAGTTCCGCCGGGCGCACCTCCGTCGGCGTGAAAACCAGTTGGTCGCCCCGCTCGCTCGCGAAGACGTTGCCGCGATGCGGTTCCCCGCCGCGATAGCCCGTCACATACCAGCCGCCCCAGCGTTGCGCGAAGGGCGTCTCGTCATCGACCAGCAGCGTGCCGTGGCGGAGCAGCGGCTCGCCGCCTGCATCGGAAAACACCGACCGCGCAAACACGCCGGGTATCTCGCGCACGAAATTTCCGCCGTGGCAGCGCAGGCAATCCGTGTCGCGCACGATTTTCGGCGCCGCGTCACGCACCGCGGTCACATCGAAGGAGTAAAACACCGGGCCGAGCTGCGGATCCACCGCGGTGACTTCCATCAATCCACCCGGCACCCAGCCGACATAGACCGAGTCGGAATAATAAAGCGCGCGCGGCCGCTCCGGCCGGATGCGGCCGCGCTGCAGACTCGTCTTTGAGAAGACCAGCATCTGGCTTTCCTCCGGCACGCCGAGCGCGGCGAGCAGTGTCTGGAGTGCGCGCTTCTCGCCGCCGGCAAAGGAGAGTTCGCCCGACGCGATGCGTGCCTGCAAGGCGGCGAGCGCATCGGCCGGAGCGGTGGCGGAATAAGCGACCGGCGGTTGCTCGTAGTCGGGATTGCTTTGCGCCCGCGCGCCCGCGGCCAGCGCGAGCGCGGCGGCCGCGCCACCCAGGCGCGCCACGATGTTATTTTTCAGATGATGCATGGTTGGATCAATTTCCGCGCCCGCGAATAATCGCGCAGAAAGTCGAGCCGGCGGGCCGAAACGAAAGCACCGCGTCAGCGTGGGGCTCACGCGCACCGTCGCAAGCGGCGACATGCCGGGACCAGCCGCCGACCCACGCCGGGTTACCCGTGCCAGCTCTGCAAGGTGCGAATGTAATTGGCACGTTCAAAGGCCGCGGCATCGCCGCAGCGCTCGAGATTCAGCCGGCCGCGGCAATCGGTGAGATTGGAATATCCATGCACCTCCATCCACGCGGTCAGGCCGTGCGCCATCGAGGTCAGCACGCCGGGTCCGTGCCGCAACAGCACCGACACCAACTGCACCGCATGGGCCCCGGCGAGGATCGCCTTGGCCGCATCCGCATCGCGATGGACCCCGCCCGTCGCCGCGAGCGAGCCGCGCAGCAGCGGCGAGAGAATCGCCAGCCAGCGCAGCCGCAGGAGCAATTCCTGCGGCTCGGAGAGACGGAGCATCGGCCGCACGGTAAGTTCGTCGATGTCGATGTCGGGTTGATAAAACCGGTTGAACACCACGACGCCCGCCGCGCCCACGAGCTCCAGCGCCACCGCGAGCTGCGCGACGGAGCTGTGAAACGGCGAGAGCTTCACCGCGACGGGAATTTTCACGCTGCCCGCCACGTCTCCCGTGACGCGCAGCATTTCCATCTCGACGTAATCGGCGGCGGTCGCGGGATTGGCGACGACCTGATAAAAGTTCAGCTCAATCGCATCCGCCCCCGCGCGCTCCATTCGCCGGGCCACCTCCGCCCACCCGTGCAATTGGTGACCGTTCAACGAAACGATCACGGGAATGGCCAGCTCCCGTTTCAATCGCACGACGTGCCGCACGTAGGCTTCGGGCGAGAACTGGTATTCGGCATATTCGGGAAACATCTCCTCCCCCTCCTGCGCGCTTGCCACGGCCAGTGCCGGCGCCGGTGTCGGCGGATCGATTTGCTCTTCGAAGAGGGAGCGCAGCACCACCGCACCCGCCCCGGCCTCCTGCAAGCGCCGCGCGCTGGCCACGTCGTCACACAGCGGAGAGGCGCCGACGACAAACGGCGTGCCCAGCGCCAGCCCGAGGTATTCGGTGTGGAGGTCCATGGGTGCGGCCCGCGACTCACCCCAACCGCCGCACCGCCGTGTGCTCGCGCTCCAGCTTCGCTGCGGCGATCGCCGAGTAACGCGTCCAGGGCAGCGCCCGGAGCCGCGCGGGCTCGATCGGCGCGCCGGTGAGTTCGCACACGCCGTAGGTGCCGAGGCGCAGGCGGGCTAGCGCGGCCTCGATCTCGGCCAGCTCGGCGTGCTCGTGCCGGATTTCGGCAAACAGCGTGTCGTGCTCGGCCTCACTGCTCGCGACCTCGATACTGTCGGTCCCGCCGCACTCGTTGCCCGCGCGCACCGCCCTGACATGCTCGCCGCTCTCCCCCGTCAGCTCGTGTCCGGCCCGCAACAACGCGCGACGATGCCACGCCCATTGGGGCGGAATCGCGGGTGCTTTTGTTTTCATCGGCCCACGCTAGCACGCCCGCAGGCGGCGGGCTGCGCGGCGCTTGCGCGGTGCTGCGCGCATCTTGCGAAAACCGCCGCCGGCCCGCCGCAGCCTTGCCTGCGCCCATGCGCGCGGAAAGAGTCGCCGCACGTGGAACCTGTCCTGCAACCGCCGCCGCCCCTCGCGATGACCCTCCAACTGCGCGATCTCGCGCAGCTTTTCAACTCGATGGACCCCTCGCCGTTTCACGACCGCGATCTCGATGCGGATGCGGAGGAGTTCATCGTCGGCTGGGCGAGCGAGCTCTCAGCGCGGCACGAGCTTGAGCTGACGATTCACCTCGCCACGCCCTTGCCCGCCGCGCGCGGCAGCGAGGTCCAGGACGCGGTGCGGCACTACTTCGCGCATCGCGCCGAAATGAAGCAGCGGGAGTTTCGCCACCTCATGCGCCGCGGCCGCGTGAGCCTCGCGGTCGGCCTGCTTTTTTTGGTCGGCTGCCTGACCGCGAGCGAACTCCTCGGCACGCTCGGCCACAGCACGATTTCAAAAATCGCGAAGGAGGGCCTCATGATCGTCGGCTGGGTCGCGATGTGGTTCCCGCTGCAAATCTACCTTTACGACTGGTGGCCGCTCCGCGACGAACGCCGCGTGCTTGAGCGCCTCGCCCGTATGCGCGTGCTCGTCGTGGCGCCAAACGGGGGGGGGAAAGCCGTGAAATAAACCGCGCGCACCGGGCCGATCTTCGATCTTCGGGGTGCCGCGCGAAATTCTTGCGGGCTTCTTTTCCATCCGGCCAACGGGCGACGCGATCGACAATATCCCAGGCGGGGATTCGTGAACTCTGAAATGACGAACATTCGAGTGCGATTCACGACCGCTTTGCCATATCAACCGGCAAAGCGGTCGTCAGGAAAATCAAGCCCCTATCGTTGAGGACCAAAGTAGCGCCCCCACGGGGCCACTTTCTCATAGGTATCTTGTCCGTCGCTTTGAAAAGCGGACGGAAACCGGACTCTTCCTTCTTTCCACTCGGCGCGTAGTCCCGAAAAAAACCCTTGTCCCGCCAGCTTTGGGAGCCATGCGCGCCGCGGAATGAACAAGAAGGCCAGACAGGAACGGTTTCGACAGGCCCGCGTTCGCCCGAAGGTATGATTCCAACGTCTTCATGCGATAGACTTTTATAGTGAGGCAAAACGCGCTCTGCTCGGGCATGGGACGAAGCTTGCCTGAACTGGGACCGAAACTGGTGGCCGAGATCGAAGCGGCGTGGGCGGAGCCGCAGGTGGCATGGGCGAGGCGGCGGCTGTTGGTGGTGCGTTTGATCGCGCAGCACGAGCTGACGGTGGCGCAGATCATGCGGGTGGCGGACGTTTCGCGGCAGAGTGTTTTTGTCTACCGGGACAAGGTGGTGGTGGGCGGGGTGGCCGGATTGTTGGAACGCAAGTATGGTGGGGGCCCGCGCGCGGCGGTGCGCGGGGCGGTGCAGACCGAGTTGATCCAGCGGCTGGAGGCCGGGCAGTTCCGTCAGGCGCGGGACGCGCAGGCGTGGATCAAGAAGCGCACGCGCCAGCCGCTGAGCGAAAGTGGCGTGCGGCAGTTGCTGCGGCGACTGGGCGGCAAACTCAAGGTGCCCCGCAAAAGCCATGCGAAAAAAGACCCGGCCCAGGCCGCTCAGTTTAAGGCCGAACTGCCCGCCCGGCTGGCCGCCATCGTCGGCCCCGAGCCGGAAACAACCCGTGCGGCTGTGGGTGCTCGACGAGCACCGCTACGGACTCCTGCCGGTGATCCGCCGGGTCTGGGGCCGGCGGGGCGTGCGCGTGCATGCTCCCTAGGCGACCAAATATCAATGGGGCTACCTACACGAAGCCTTGGAAGTGGATGGGGCGCACGCGGCCGAACTTTTATTCACCCCCGCCATCGACCGGGATATCCACGCCCTTTTTCTCCAGCAGATCGCTGATTCCGATCCGCTCGCCCTGCACATCGTGATCCAAGACCAAGCCGGCTTTCACCTGCCGCAGGGCGACGCCCGCATCCCGGCCAATCTGCGCCTTCTGCCTCTGCCGGCCTACTCTCCGGAACTCAACCCGGTCGAGCGCTTCGGTGGCCTGCTCAAGGCCCAGGTCGGCAACCGGCTCCATCCGACGCTGCGCAAGCTTGAGGACCATCTCGCCGCTGCCGCCACGCGCTGGACCACGCCGGCCAAAGTTGCCGGCCTCATCCACGCCTGGCTCGCTGCACAAGCAAACGCTGGCGCGCCAATCTATAGTCTATTAACATATAGACGTTGGTATGAGTCCCGCGATGAGCTTCCCGTCCGGGTTCGCAAGTTTGAATTCGGTCCACAGACGATCCACAGCCACATGCTGTCCATCCGGCGTCCAGAGCATATGGGGGCCTTTGGCGTGGTCGTGCCACTGGACCGGTTTCAGCGGTGAGGCGGTCCAGTCAATCACCCAAAGGTTTCTTGAGGCGCCGTCCGTGGCCTTGTCGTGGAGCGGATTGTGGCGATACAAAATCAGGTTGCTGAAGCGCGGATTAAGGCGGACTCGGTGAAACGACGCCTCCTTTTCCGAATCCGTCAGGGGAATGGCCTGCGGCTCATGCCCGCCATTGGGCGCGGTGCCATCATGCCAGATTACATACAGCGTGTTGTTCACCGAGAAAGCGACCAGGTATTTGCCCGCGGCTTGGTCGAACACTGCCGGGGAAGTCTTTATTTTCGCGATGTCCGCCGAAAACCGCTGGCGAGTGATACGCAGCTCCTCCTCCCGGCCGGACTTGGCCAGACGGAATCCATAAAGATCCCAACCCGATTCGGGCGCAGTGTTGTTGCGGATGTAACTGACGAACTCGCCATCCGGGCTGAGGTCGGCGCGATCCGCCGAAATTGACGGTGAGACGCGCGTCGCCAGCACTTGCGCGTCGGTGCCGTCGGTGTTCGCGCTGACGACCTTGAAGATTCCCTGCCCCTTTTTGGTGGCCTTCGGATTGGTGTTCTCGGTCGAGTTGTAGATGAGCCGGCCGGTCGATGCGGAGAAAAAATTGATGTCTTAATACGACAACATATTGGCACCGGGGCCGTCGGTGATTTGCGTCACCTTCACGCCATCCGCCGCCGCAAACGCGCCCGAGACATCGCGTGGCGTTTGCTGAGCGGGGTCGTTTGCGAGGGTTTTGTCGGTCAAGGCGGCGGGCGGCGGAGCCGCTGCGGATAATGGTGCGCCGATGACGCCCACCATGGCCGCGGTAAAGGCGAGAGGCAAAAGGTGACGATGGAGTTTGAGTGGTTTCATAGCGTGAATTTAAGGATGAACAGGAGTCGAGATCGCGAAACGCAGTCTCATTTGCTCCCGGCCTTGAGTTGCTTCAACAAGCGATCGAGCACCGTTTCCGCCTCGATGACTTTGCCGGCGTCGATCGGGGGCTTGAACTTCTCTTCCATCGCCTGGGCGATGGCCGAGGGATCGCGCCCGTTCTCCTGCCACTGCTGCGCGCCAGCCTTCACGCGCTCGACCTTTGCAACGATTCGTTTGCTCGCGGCTTCCTCGAGTTGCCGAAACGCGACACTGCCCTTTGCGACGCCCTTGGCGATCTTGTGGAGCTTTGGCTGCTGTTCGGGCGTCAGCAGGTTCTTGATCGCCACTCCCAATCCGATGTGCAGGTGCTTCAACTCGCGCTCGGCATCGAGCACCTTGTCGAGTTGCGCAAGGATCGTCGCTTCGTCCACGCGTTCCTGTTTCGCGAGCATCGCGAGAGCGGCGGTTTCGCGTTCCAGCTTTCCCCGCAGTTCCTCGGAGCGTAGCTGCATCTTTTCCACCTGGTCTTGAAAATTTTCCTGCTGCTCCTGGGTCAGGCCGATTTCGTCGCGCGCCAGGAAGACGAGTTCCGGCGGGAAAAACGCACCGGCAAACGGATCGGCGGGTTTGTCCGCCGCGATGAGCGGGCAGGCCGAAGCGAAGAGGAAGATCGAGGCGATGAGTTTCATGGCGCGGGTTGACGGTGGTTCGGATTTCGCAGTCGAAGGACTCATTGGGGAATTCGGGGTTCATCGAGCATGGAGGCCGTGGGCGACATCCACGCGGGCAGCGCTGACGCCGTGGGCACCGGCATCCGCGCGATTGCGTTCTGGATGGACTCAATAGCTACGGCGGGGTCCGGCCGCACCGGCGAAGGCTTGCGGCCCGTCGGCAGATTCACGATGAGCGCCAAGGTCAGGCACGCTGCCGCCGCTGCGGCCCACGACCTCCACCGAAACCGGAAAGGCGGCGCGACCGGCATTTCATTGCCCGTTGTTTCCTCGACCGCCTCGGCATCCGCCACCGCCTCCAGCGCGACATCGAGATTCATGTAGTCGAGATACAGGGCGTGCAGCTCGGCGTTGTCCTTGAGCGCCTGCTGCAAGGCGGGGGCCTCGTCCGCCATGGCGCGGCCGTCCACATGGCGCTGAATCAGTTCATGCTCACGGGCGTTCATGCGCGTTCCTCCAGTGAGATTGTGTGCCGCACGCATTTCAGCAGCGCCTGCCGGACGCGATGCAGCAATTTGCAGAGCGACATCGCGGTTTGTCCGCGCCGGGCGGCGAGTTCATCCATCCGCGTGCCTTTCGTGTAAGCGGTGAGCACGAGTTCGCGCTGGGGCGCGGGCAGTTTTTGCAGGCAGCTTTCCAACGCCTCGCGCTGGGCCTCGTGTCGCCGCTCCGAGGAGGCGACATCGAGGGCGATCAGGTTGACGAGTTCCTCATCGAACACATGCCGGTCGCGCGCCTTGTCCCGGAGAAACGCCAGCACCTAGAAGCGCGCGACCCCGAACGCCCACTTCCGAAAATCCCGCGTCGCGTCGAACTCGCCGAATTTCCGCCACAGCACCACCGCCACGTTTTGCATGACATCCGAGGCATCCGTTCGGGTTGGCAAGAGCGACCGCACCACGACGCGCAACGCCGGCTCATGCTCCGCGAAGAGGCGGAGAAACTGGTCATGGTGTTGGTCACTCAGGGCGGACATGGAGGGTTACGCTACCCCTTATCTCCGAAAGGACGCTCCATTTGCCGAAAAATCTTTCGAGCAAAGGGGCGGACGCGCCACCGTGCCTCAATGGTGGCTGAAAAGCTCTGGCCTCACTTCCGGTTGCACCCTCGCCGCTCCGCGCCTCGACAAACAGCTTGTTAGAAAATCCAGATTCACGACACTGCTCCCTCCCCTCATGAAAACCCGCCTCGCCTGGTTCCACATCGTTTTCCTCGCGCTGGCCTTCATCGTTCGTGCGGCCGACACCGGGCCCGCCGCGCGGCCCAACATTCTCTGGCTCGTCGCCGAGGATTTCACCTACACGTTTGCCAGCGCCTACGGCGATCCGCTCGCGCGCACGCCGACCTTCGACCGCCTCGCGCGTGAGGGCATTCTCTTCGAGCGCGCCTACTCCACCTCCGCCGTCTGCGCGCCCACGCGCGCGAGCATCATCACCGGCATGTATGCGCCCTCGCTCGGCACGCAGCACATGCGCAGCAACGTCCCGCTGCCGTCGTGGCTCCGCTATTTCCCCGCCTACCTGCGCGACGCCGGCTACTACACGACCAACAACGCCAAGACCGACTACAACGCCGCCGTGCTCGACGGCACGTGGGACAGAAACGGCGCGCAGGCGCACTACAAAAACCGGAAGCCCGGCCAGCCGTTCTTCGCCGTCTTCAATTTCAACGAGAGCCACGAGAGCTCGCTTCACAAGCGTTTCCCGCTCACGACCGATCCCGCGAAGGTCCGCATCCCCGCCTATCTGCCCGACACTCCCGAAGTGCGCACCGACATCGCGCAATACTACGACCGTGTGAGTGCCGCCGACACGAAGATCGGCGAGGCCATCGCGGAACTCGAGGCCGACGGTCTCGGCGACGATACGATTATTTTCTATTATTCCGACCACGGTGGCGTGCTGCCGCGCAGCAAACGTTTCCTCTACGAAAACGGCACGCACCCCGCCCTCGCCGTGCGCTTCGGGAAAAATTTCCAACACCTCGCGCCCACCGCACCCGGCTCGCGCTCGAAGGAACTCGTCAACTTCGTCGACCTCGCGCCCACCGTGCTGAGCCTCGCGGGCGTGAAGGCCCCGGATTATTTTCAGGGCCGCGCCTTCGCCGGTGCCGCGCGCGCGCCCGCGCCGGAGTTCACCTACAACTTCCGCGACCGGATGGACGAGCGCATCGACCTCTGCCGCGCCGTCACCGACGGCCGCTACCGCTACATCCGCAACTACCGGCCCGACCTGCCGACGATGCAATTCGTCACCTACCTCTGGCAGCAGTCGGCCATGAAAGAGTGGGACCGCCTGCACCTCGCGGGCAAACTCAACACCACGCAGGAATCTTTTTTTCAACCGCACCCCGCCGAGCAGCTCTTCGATCTCACCAACGACTACGACAACGTGCTCAACCTCGCCGGCGATCCCGCTCACCGCGCCACGCTCGAGCGCTTCCGCGCCGCGAACCGTGCGCACCTCCTCCGCATCCGCGACACTGGTTTCATGCCCGAGGCGCTGCTCCGCGAGCTCGCCGCGGGCTCTCCCGCGGCGGTAATCGCCCGCGACGACAAAATCTATCCGCTCGCGCGCATCCTCGACACCGTCGACCGCCTGCAACTCGGTGCCGCCCCGACCGCCGCCGAATTGAAATCCGCCCTCGCCGATCCGGTGGCGGCGCTTCGCTACTGGGCCGCGCATGCCGCGCTGCGTGCGCGCAAATCTGTGACGGCCGAACTCGCGCCGCTGCTCAACGATTCCGTAGGCTCCGTGCGTGCCGCTGCTGCCTACGTGACGGCGCGCCACGGCGGTGGAGTTGCTGCGTGGCCCGTGCTCGCCGCCACGCTCAGCAAAGACGCGCGCGCCGAACTCCGGCTCGAAACGCTGAACTATCTCACGCTCCTCCCGGATCGTCCCGCGTCTTTCCGTCCACTCTACGAGGCCGTCTTGAAATTCGAATCGCAGGCAGAGAACTACGGCGCCCGCGCCTCGGAGCACCTGCTGGCAAAGTAGCGCGGCGTCACCGAATCAACTGCGGCGATTGATCCGGCTCAACCGATTTGGGCGGCAGCAACGACCGGCGTGAGCGGGCGAAAAGCGGTTCGAGTTCGCGTTCGGCCTGCGCCAAGTCTTCGCGATACTTCTCGATGCGGCCCGTTTGCCGTGCGCGCAATTCGTCGAGGATGCGGCGGGCTTCGGTGTCGCCGGGCCGAGTGACCAGCTGATCGTTTTTTCCGACGACGTCTTCGAGTCCGGCGAGTTCCTCCTTCAGTCGCCGAATCTTCAGTCCCAATCCCAACTGCATGACTTCGCGCAAGGGCAGACCGTTAACGCGCTCGCGCACCCCTTCGTCGATCACAGTGGTCCCGACCTCCACGGGTTCGCCCCGCCGACGCTTGAGCTCGCGCTCTCCCGCGACGAACTGGCGGATTTCCTGAAACGCAGCGTCCGCCTGGCTGCGCATCGCCGCATTGGAATCGCTGGCGAAGGAGGCGCGCCATGCCGCGAGCCGGCCCGCGGTTGTCGCGGACACCTTTTGCTCCAACCGATCCGAGCAGCCCGTGAGAAACCCACCCACCGTGAGCAGCAGCACGAACGCTGAAGCAAAGAAGCGCATCGCTCACTCCTTCGCTTTGGCCTTTTTCGCTTTTTTCGTCGCGACATCGACGGTGCCGCCGGTCACGCGCTCGGGCCAGTTCTTTTTCACCAGCGACTTCAGCTCCGCGATCGTGGCGGCGAGCTTCGGATCGGCGGCGAGGTTTTTCATTTCACCGGGATCGTTTTGCTCGTCGTAGAGCTCGACGCCCTGCTGGCCGCCGTCCCACTCGGTGTAGCGCCAGCGCGGCGTGCGCACGCTGTGGCCGGGGAAATCCCCGCGTTGCACCTGCGTGAAGGCCGGGCGATCCCAAGGCTCGTCGGGCTTCGTGAGCAGCGGGCGCAGCGAAACGCCCGCGAGATTCGACGGCGGCGTGAGCCCTGCGAGGTCGGCGAGTGTCGGGTAAACATCGACAAATTCCACGAGCCGCGGTGACGCCATGCCGGCCTTGATGCCCGGGCCCGCGAAGATCATCGGCACACGCGCGGAGTCCTCGAAGCAGCTCTGTTTCATCCACAGCCCGTGTGTGCCGAGCGAGTAACCGTGGTCGCTCCAAAAAACGATCACGGTGTTCTCGCGCAGGCCGAGCCGGTCGAGTGCATCCACCACGCGGCCAATCTGCGCGTCGACAAACGAAATCGCGGCATAATACGCCTGCTTGCACTCGCGCGCCTGCTGGTGCGTGACGCCAAAATTCGGCCACGGCTTCGTCGAGGCGAGCGCAAGGGCCGGCACGGTTTTCGTGTAGTCGGCGGGGATCTGCGGCACCTCGATCTTTTCGATCGGATAGAGATCGAAATATTTTTTCGGCGCGATGTAGGGCGTGTGCGGCTTGTAGAAACCGACGGCGAGGAAGAACGGCTCGTTGCGGTGCTTCTCCAACAGCTCGATGGCCTGCGTGGCGACCTTGCCATCGGTGTGCTCCTCGTCGCGGCCGGCCTGATCGCTGAGATACACCATCGCCGATCCGAGCCCGCGCTGCGGCGTGTAGTTGATCACGTCCGATTCGAGCGTCGTCTTGTCGCGGCCCGCGGGATTGAAAAATTCTTTCCACGATGCCGGGTCGTCGAGGCCGCTCGTGCCGATGTCGCCGGGGTTGCCGTAGTGGTAGATTTTTCCGACGCGCGCGGCGTAGTAGCCATTCCGCGTGAACATCTGCGGCAGCGTGACGACATCCGGCAGGCCCGTGCGAAAATGATACTGGAGGTTGAAGACGCGCGTCGTGTCCGGCCGCAGTCCCGTCATGATCGACGAGCGACTCGGGCTGCAGAGCGGAAACTGGCAGTAGGCGCGCTCGAACTTCACTCCGCGCGCCGCGAGCCGGTCGATGTTCGGCGACTTCACGATCGGGCTGCCGTAGCAGCCGAGGTCGTTGTTCATGTCATCGACGGCGATGAAGAGGACGTTGGGTTTCGAGGGTGTGGCGGCGAAGGCCGAGGCCGCCATCCAGCCGAGCAGGGCAAACGCGAGTCGCAGGGTATTTTTCATGGGGAGGGAAATTGTAGCCGGGGTCGCCGGCCCGGCCCGGCCTCAGCGAGGCCGGCTACAGCCCGAGCCGAGCTTTGATATTCTTCCACGGCACGGGTGGCCGACGATCGCTCCGCACCGCCGCGCACGCTTTGCGATCCTCGGCGTCTTCTCGCGGCGAGATCACGCTGTCCACATATGCGAAGACCTTCCGCCGCTCGCGGGCCGGGAGTTTTTCCAGTTGGCGGATGACACTCGTTGCGGTCATGCGGGAAAAGATCGGCCGGGGCCGCGCCGTGTCAACGGCGCAGCCAGCGCGGGGCGTTCACCGGGCGCATCTCCGTTTCCTGCCGGTTGGTTTTTGTAGGGCCGGCGCTCGTCGCCGTGCCGCAGTGCGCTCGCGAAACGGCACGCCGACAAGCGGCGGCCCTACGAATTACAAAAATTGAGATTCGCATGCGTTCACTCCTGCTTCTTCCCCTGCTTCGCCTTTTTCGGCGTGCCGTCGTTGAGGCCTTGGTTGCCATAAAAACGCGCGGGCGTTTCGTCGGGCACTTTCAATTCGGTGCGGAGCTGGGCGAGTTGTTTTTCCAGCTGCGCCTTGGTCGCGGCGTAGGCGGGATCGGCGATCACGCTTTTGAGTTCGAGCGGGTCTTTCTCGCGGTCGTAGAGTTCCCAGTAAGCGTCGCCGGCGCCCTCGAAGCGGACGAGTTTGTAGCGGTCGGTCACGACGCCGTAGTGCGGGCGCACGCGGTGCGGCGTCGGCCACTCGTAATACTGGTAGTAGAATCCGGTGCGCCAGTCGGCCGGTTTCTGGCCGCGCAGGATCGGCACGAGGCTGCGGCCCTGCATCTCGGCGGGAACGGCCACACCCGCGGCGTCGAGGAAGGTCTCGCCGAAATCGAGATTGGAAACGAGATCACGATTCACCGTGCCGGCTTTCGTCACGCCGGGCCAGCGCACTAGGAATGGCGTGCGCACCGACTCCTCGAAGATCCAGCGCTTGTCGAACCAGCCGTGCTCGCCGAGGTAGAAACCCTGATCGCTCGCATAGACGACGATGGTATTTTCCGTGAGGCCCTCCTGCTGGAGGTAGTCGAGCATACGGCCCACGCTCTCATCGACGGCGCGCACCGTGGCGAGGTAGTCGTGCATGTAGCGCTGATAACGCCAGCGCGTGAGATCGCGGCCCGAGAGATTCGCGGCGCGGAACTTCGCGTTGCGCGGTTCGTAGTAGGCATTCCATTCCTTCGTCTGCTCCTCGTTGATGCCGGCGGGCAGCGCGAGCTTGGCGTCGCGATCGGTGAAGGTTTTTTCGATCGTCATGTCCTGATCGCGGACGGCGATGCCGCGGTTGGCGTAGTCGTCGAAGAGCGTGGGCGGCTCGGCGTAAACGCGATCCTTGTCGGCGTTGAGGTGGCGGAGCGCGGGCGCCCACTCGCGATGCGGGGCCTTGTGCTGCATCATCATCAGAAAGGGTTTTGTTTTGTCGCGGTGCTTGAGCCAGTCGAGCGACGCGTCCGTAATGATGTCGGTCACATAGCCCGTTTGCTGCATGCGCTCGCCCATCTTGATCATGGGCGGATTATAGTAAACGCCCTGGCCGGGGAGAATCTGCCAGAAATCGAAGCCCGTCGGATCGGAGCCGAGATGCCACTTGCCGATGATCGCGGTTTGGTAGCCGGCTTTTTGGAGCAGCTTCGGAAACGTGACTTGCGCACCGTCGAACGTGGAGTTCGTGTTGTTGGGAAAGCCGTTCAGGTGGCTGTATTTTCCCGTGAGAATCGTCGCGCGCGCCGGGCCACAGATTGAATTGGTGACGAGGCAGCGGTCGAAACGCATTCCCTGTCTGGCGAGCCGGTCGAGGTTGGGCGTCTCGATG
>JANXSC010000241.1 GCA_025352845.1 Opitutaceae bacterium | reverse complement strand
CACATCATCGATCCGCGCACGGGCCGGCCGGTGGCCAACGGTTGCCTGCAAGCCACGGTCGTCGCGGCGAGCTGCCTGCAGGCGGGCGTGCTCGCGACCACGGCGTTCGTGCTCGGGGTGCCAAAGGGCATCGACTTCATCCAAGCCTGCCCGGGCGCCGAGGGCCTGATCATCACGGGCAAAGTGCGGGCTCAAACCCGCGGATTTTTTCACCATGTCGCCAACTAATATTCTCCTTCGTGGCGCGGCTTTCGCGCTCACGCTCGCTGCCTTCGCTCGCGCCGAGATGAAGGTCGGCGATCTGTTTCCGACGCTCGGGCCGGCGGGCGTGGCCAACCTCGCTGGCGGCGAACTGCCGGTGACGGCGGGTAAGGTGGTGCTCGTTGATTTTTGGGCGTCGTGGTGCACGCCGTGCAAGGCGTCGTTTCCCATGATGGCGAAACTGCACGCTGACTATGCCGCGCGCGGCCTCGTGATTGCCGCGGTGAGCGTCGACGAAAAATCCGCCGCCGCGAAAGCCTTCGCCAAGAAACTTGCGCCGCCGTTTCCCGCGCTGCACGACGCGCAGCAAAAACTCGTGCAGCAGGTGGTCGTCCCGGCGATGCCCACCAGTTATCTCCTCGGCCCCGATGGCCGCGTGCGCTTCATCCACCAAGGCTACCACGGCGAAGCCACCGAGCGCGAACTGCGCCAGCAAATCGAGGCGCTTTTGAGTCCCAAATTATTGTCATCCTTCCCATGAAAACCCGCCTCCTTTTCCTCGGCGTGCTTCTTTCCGCCTCCGCCATATTTTCCGGCTGCGCCAGCACCGACCTCGCGCGGGTGAAGCCGTGGGAGCGCGCGACTCTCGCGAGCTACCCGATGCGCCCCGACCGCGATCCGCTGCACACGATGATGAACGAGCACACGTTTTTCTCGCGTGAGACCGCGGCGGGCGGGCGCGGCGTGGGCGGCAGCGGCTGCGGCTGCAACTGACGCCAGCCGTCGTCCTGATTTTCGTTTCGCTCTCGAAGTGTGATGCGGCCGCCGTCGGCCCGCGTTTGTTCTCCCGTGAGATTTTTTGCCCTCATTGTATTTCGGAGCCGCTGGCTTCATCTCCCCGGTGCGGTGCTCGTTGCGCTGCTGGAACGCACGCCGGCGGTCCGTGTCGCGACGACGGCTGGCAGTGCGCTTTCGGCGTCTCCCCTGGGCGCAGTGGCGCGCTCGGTATTCACCGGTGTGGCATCGCTCGGTGCGGTGCATGCCCTGGCCGGTGCGACCCAGTTGTCCCTCAGCCGCCCCGCGCCCATCACCGGCACCGTCGGCACGGCGATTACTCCACTCGCGATCGCGACCACGGGCTCGCCCACGCCAGCGGAATCGTATCGGATTACGAATTTTCCGCCCGGACTCACCGTCGCCGGTGTCAATGGCAACGGCATCGTCAACACCGCCGTCGCCGTCATCTCGGGCACACCGACGGTGGCGGGGAATTTTTCCGCCCAGGTCATCGTGTATGAATTTACCGGCGCGCAGGGCGACAAGTTTGGCCCCGTGAACATTGCGTTCAATATCAGCAACGGTGTGACCATCCCGCCCGCAATCACCGCGCAGCCCGCGAGCCAGACCGTGGTGGCGGGCGCGAGCGCGACGTTCAGCGCCGGCGCGAGCGGGACGCCGGCGCCGACGCTGCAATGGAAGCGCAACGGCGGAAATGTTTCGGGCGCGACCACCGCGACCCTCACGTTAACCAATGTGCAGTCCTCCAACGAAGGCCGTTATACGCTCGTGGCGACCAACCCGGCGGGCACGGCGACGAGCGACGAGGCGGTGCTGACCGTGGTTGAAAACGTCGCCCCCGCAATCACGCAACAGCCCACCGCGCAATCGGTGGTCGTCGGCGCAACTGTGACTTTCATCGCCAGCGCGAGTGGAACACCGGTGCCCACGTTTCAGTGGCGGCGCAACGGCGCGAGCATCTCCGGCGCGACGAACGCCTCACTTGCCCTGAGCAATGTGCAGGTCACCGACGCGGGTGATTTCACTTTCGTCGCGACCAATGTCGCCGGCACTGCCACGAGCAATGCGGCGACACTCACGGTGACAGCGAATCCCAACATCGCCCCCGCGATCTCGCAGCAACCGGCGAGTCAGACGGTGGCGGCGGGTGCGAGCGTGACATTGAGTTCCGGCGCCAGCGGGACGCCGACTCCGACTTTGCAGTGGCGGCGTAACGGCGCGAATGTCGCGGGTGCGACCAACCCCGCGCTCACGCTCGCCAACGTGCAACCAGCCGATGCCGGCGACTACACCTTGGTCGCGACGAACGTGGCCGGCACGGCGACGAGCAGCGCCGCCACGCTCGCGGTGACCACCAGTGGGAACATCGCCCCCGCGATCACACTGCAACCCGTGAGCCGGACGGTGGTGCCGGGGTCGAGCGTGACGTTCAGTTCGGCCGCGAGCGGCACGCCGACCCCGACGCTGCAATGGCGGCGCAACGGCGGAAATATTTCCGGCGCGACCAGCGCCGCGCTCACGCTCGCCAGCGCGCAATCCTCCGACGAAGGCGCCTACACTTTGGTCGCGACCAATGCCGCGGGCACCGCGATTAGCAACGCCGCGACGCTGAACGTGACGGCGAGTGCAAACATCGCGCCCGCGATCACGCAGCAGCCGGTGAGCCTCACGGTGGCGGTGGGAGCAAATGTGACGTTTAGCTCCGGCGCGAGTGGCACGCCGCTGCCGACGCTCCAGTGGCGACGCAATGGTGGCAGCATCCCCGGGGCGACCAACGCCACGCTCATCCTCACCAACGTGCAGTTGACCGACGCCGGCTCCTACTCGCTCTTCGCGATCAACGCCGCCGGTTCGGCAACGAGCAACGCGGCGATCCTGACCTTGAGCTCGAATGCCCCCCCGGCGATTGTGCAGCAACCCGCCGGACAGTCGGTCGCGGTCGGCGCGAACGTGACCTTTGCTCCGGCGGCCATCGGTGCGGTGCCGCTCGCGTTTCAGTGGCAGCACAACGGCTCCGATGTCGCGGGCGCGACGAATGCCACGCTCACCCTTGAAAACGTGCAGCCGCCCGATGCGGGTGTTTACACGCTCGTCGCGAGCAATGCGCTGGGCCGCGCCGCGAGTGAGGCTGCACCGCTCACCGTGAACGCCGTCGATCAAACCGCGCGGCTGGGCAATCTCTCCGTGCGCGCGGCCCTCGCGGCCAATCAGACGCTGATCGTCGGCGTCGTGGTGCAGGATGGGACGCGTAACATTTTGGTCCGCGCGGCCGGCCCGGCGCTGACGGCCTTCGGTCTCACGGGCGCGATGACAGATCCGCGGCTGGAACTTTACAGCGGCCAGACGCTGACGTTTGCGAATGATGACTGGCCCGCGGCGCTCACGGCGACGTTCGCCAGCGTGGGCGCGTTTCCGTTTACCGCCGGTAGCCGCGACGCGGCGTTCATGCAGAGCCTGAACGCCGCGCACTCCATCCAGACGCGTGGCACCGGTGCCGGCGTCGTGCTGGTGGAAGCCTACGACACCGGGGCCGTGACCGTGGCCCGGATGGTCAATGTCTCCGCGCGCAACCGCGTCGGCTCCGGCGACGACATCATGATCGCGGGCTTCAACATCATGGGCTCGGGGGCGAAGCGACTGCTGATCCGTGCGGTCGGACCCAAGCTCTCCGCGTTCGGCGTGCCTGGCGTGCTGGGGGATCCGAAGCTGGAAATCTTCAGCAACACGGGCGTGAAACAGATGGAGAACGACAACTGGGATGTGTCGCTTGCGGCGACCTTCGTCTCCGTCGGAGCCTTCGCGCTCGATCCGGGCAGTCGCGATGCGGCGCTCATCGCCGTGCTCCCGCCCGGCAGCTACACCGTGCAGGTGCGCGGCGCCGATGGCGGCACGGGCGAGGCCCTCGTCGAAATCTACGAGCTGCCCTGACGGGAAGGCGTGGGCGGACTTGACGCCACCCGCGTCGTGGAAAACCTTGGCCCCGGAGTTCGGTGTCACCGTCGCATTCCCGCATGAGAATCCTTGTCATCGAAGATGAGCGGCAACTCGCCGGTCACGTGATGCGCGCGCTGTCGCGCCACGGCCACTGCCTTACCATGGCGCACGATGGCGCGGCCGGCCTCAAGGCCGTGCTTGAAGATCCGCCCGACTTGGTGCTGCTCGATCTGGGTCTGCCGGGAGTCGACGGGTTGACGGTGCTGACGCGCCTGCGTGAAGCGCAGTGCCCTGCGCGCGTGTTGATTCTGACCGCGCGCGGCGAGGTGGAGCATCGCGTGAAGGGCCTCCACGCCGGGGCCGACGACTATCTGGCGAAACCCTTTTCGATGGATGAGCTGATTGCGCGGGTCGAGGCGCTTGGCCGCCGGGGTGCGACCGCTGCGCCGGCGGATTTGCTGAAGGTGGAGGATTTGCACGTGGATGTCCGCCACCGGCGCGTGATGCGCGCAGGGAAGGCGATCGCGCTTTCGCCGCGCGAGTTCGACGTGCTGCAAGTATTGATGCAGGAGCCCGGTCGGCCGTTTTCCCGCACCGAACTCTGCGAGCGGGTCTGGCAGCGCGATCACGAATACGACACGCGCACGGTGGAAATCTTCATCACGCGGCTGCGGAAGAAAATCGATTCGCCGTTTTCCGTGCCGCTAATCCGCACGCTACGCGGAGTGGGCTACGCCATCGGTGTCAAAGAATGAATCTCCGCAGTCTTCCTTTCATGGCGCTGGCCGCGGCGCTGCTTCCTTTCTGCCCGCTGCGGGCCGCCTCGATCGAGGGGAGCGTCGTGCTGCCGAAGGCGCGGGCGACGCCGGTCGTGAACCAGCGCTACGAGATTGTCGCCAAGGCCGGCGTGCTCTCGACCAATCCCCCGGTCGCAATCGTCTATCTCGAGGGATCGTTTCCCCGGCCTGCGAAACAGCCGGTGGTGCAGATAGTGCAGAAGGAACTCGCGTTCTCGCCTTCGCTGCTGCCCGTGCAGGTGGGCACGAAGGTCGAGTTTCCGAACTTCGACGACACGTTCCACAACATCTTTTCGTTCTCGCCCGCGAAGCGCTTCGATCTCGGGCGCTATCGGCCGGATGAAAAACCGGTGCCCTCGCAGGTTTTCGACGAGGCGGGGCTTGTCACGCTGCGGTGCGACATCCACGAGCACATGCGCGCGCTCATCTTTGTGCTCAATACGCCGCACTTCGTGATCACCGACGCGGCGGGCGTGTTTCGCCTGAGCGGTTTGCCCGACGGCCGCTACACGCTCAAGGCATGGATCAACAGCAAGACCACGATGGAGAGGGTCGTGGAACTCAAGGGCGCGGCGACGCTGCGCGTGGATTTCCCGTGAGCGCGGCGGCCGAATCGCAGGGTCCCCGCGTCGCCGGGTTCCGCCGCCGTGTGCTCGTCGCGATGATGATTGTGGTGACGACGGTGACGCTGATCGCGCTGGTTTTCGGGCAGCGCAGCCTGGTGGCCAATGTTGAGGACGACCTGCAGCGGGCGTTTCAGGCGGAGATCGCGGCCGTGCGGAGCGTGCGCGAAATCCGCCACGCCGGCCTGGTCGAACGCTGCCGCGCGCTCGTGCGCAAGCCGCGCATTCACGCGGCCCTGCTCGATGATGCGCTCGATCTGCTTTACCCGAGCGCCGAGGACGAGCTGCGTGATGTGATGGCGCGGGTGAGCGACTCGGCCCCGGATGCGACGGCGCGGGGGTTGCACGCGCAGTTCTACCGCTTCCTTGGTCCGACGGGTGCCGTGATTCCGGCGTCGAATTCGCGCGCGGTGGGTGCACTCACGACAGGTGAAACGGTGCGCTTGGCGCTGCCGGCGCTCCCGGAAAAACCACAGACCGGATACCTCGTGCGCGAGGTGGGCGAGGCCGCCACGATGGTCTCCGAGATCATCGCGATGCCGATCATTTCGGCCGAGACGGGCGAGGCGATTGCGGCGCTCGTGCTGGGGTTCGAGCCGTTTCCCGTCGGCCGGCGCGATGCGGTGACGGGCATGAAGGGCGGCATCATGGTGAATGGAAAACTGCACTCCACCACACTGCCGGAAAACGCGCTGGCGACGCTGGCGCGCGAGGCCCGGGAGGAGTCCGAGGCCCCGCCCCGCGTCGTGCTCGACGGCGTGCCGCACCTCTTATTTTCGGAGCGGCTGAATCCCGGCTCGCTCTACCCCGCGGCGGCGGAGGTGTGTGTCTATCCGCTCACGGAACTTTTTTCGCGCCAGTCCCACCTGCGGTGGCAGGTGATCGGGGCGGGGGCGTTGTTGTTGCTCGTCGGCCTCGGCGGCAGCCACGTGATGTCCGCGCGACTCTCCGCCCCGGTGGAAAAACTCGCCGTCGACTCCGAGGAAAACCGCGCGCAGCGGGCCCGCGCCGAGGCGGCGCTGGAGATGACCAGCGCGGACTTGCAGCGCTCGGCGCGATTCTCCGCGGACGCGTCGCACCAGCTCAAAACCCCCGTGACCGTCCTCCGCGCCGGGTTGGAGGAACTCATCGCGCGCGACAATCTCACTGCCGGCGAGTGCGCCGAAATCTCCGCGCTCATCCACCAGACCTACCGGCTCTCGAGTTTGATCGAGGATCTGCTGCTGCTCTCGCGGATGGATGCGGGCCGGCTCCGGCTGAAACTGGCCGAGGTAAATCTCAGCGCCCTCATCGAGGCCTCGCTCGACGATCTCGGGGCGCTGCCGGACGAGCTGGCCGTGGCGGTGGAGACGGATTTTCCCGCCGATCTCCGCATCGCGGGCGAGAAGCGCTACACGGCGATCATCCTGCAAAATCTGCTCGAGAATGCGCGCAAATACAACTCGCCCTCCGGGCGCATTCGGATTGCCGCGACGGTGGAGGGAGACACCGTGCGGCTCGTGATCGGCAACACCGGCCGCCCCATTTCCGCGGAAGGGCAGGCGCATATCTTCGAGCGTTTTCACCGCGGGGCGATGGGGGAGAATGTTCCGGGCTACGGCCTTGGCCTGAATCTCGCCCGCGAGCTTGCGCGGCTGCACCTGGGTGACTTGCGGTTGGTGCGCTCGGATGAGGATTGGACGGAATTTGAGGTGCGTTTTCGTTCCGCCTCGCTATTGAAATCCACTGTCGTGCCCGCATGAAAACCCCGCGCCTCATCGCCTCACTGCTGCTCGGCGCGCTGACGGCCGGCGCGGCCGAGGAATTTTTCGATCGGTTGGAGGAAGCGCTGACCTTCAGCGCGGCCGAGACGCGGATTCGCGCGCGCCTCAGTGGCACGCTCGATCTGGAGGGCTACGTTCTGCAGCCGCCCGCGCCGGGGGTGATCGACACCAAGGCGCAACGGCTATTCTCGCCGCGCCTCACCCTGTTTCTTGATGCTCAACTCGGGCCCCGCATCTATGCGTTTGCGCAGCTTCGCGGCGACCGGGGCTTCGATCCCGAGGCCGAGAAGGCCCGCGTGCGGCTCGACGAATATGCGCTGCGGTTTGCGCCGTTGGGCGGGCGAAGCCTTAACTTTCAACTCGGGAAGTTCGCCACCGTGGTCGGGAACTGGGTCACCCGCCACGGCGCTTGGACCGATCCGTTTGTGATTGCGCCGCTGCCGTATGACAACCTGACCCCGCTGTGGGATACGCAGGCGGTGCCGGCGAGCGCCACGCTGTTGCGATGGGCTCATGTGCGACCCGGGCTTTCCGCGGCGGCTGCGGCCGTCGAAAAGGATCGCCGCTTTCCGATCGTGTGGGGCCCGTCTTACGCGATCGGCGCGGCGGCGTCGGGCGACCTCGGGCGCTTCCGTTACGCGGTCGAGGCCAAGCTCGGCTCGTTGGCCTCGCGACCCGACGCGTGGTCCCACGCGCGCGAGCAGATTGATCACCCGACGGCGAGCGTGCGGCTCGGCTACCGGCCCAACCCGATGTGGGACGTGGGGGTTTCGGCGAGCGATGGCGTTTACCTGCGGGAATTCGCCGGGTTCACCGTGCCGGCCGGGTTCCGCCGCGCCGATTACCGGCAGCGCGTGATCGCGCAGGACGTGACGTTTGCCTGGCGCCACGTGCAACTGTGGGCCGAGCTCTACGCCGTGCGCTTTGAGATTCCCCGCATCGGCGACGGCGACACCCTCGCCGGCTACGTCGAGGCCAAATATAAGTTCACCCCGCAATTTTCCGGCGCCGTGCGTTGGGGACGGCAGATTTACGGCCACATCCGGGAGAGCGGAGCGCCCGTGCGGTGGGGCAACGACGTCTCGCGTCTGGATCTTGCGCCGGCTTTCCGTTTCTCGCCTCACCTGCAGCTCAAGCTGCAATACAGCCTCCAGCGCGGCGATAGCGGTGGTCGCGACCACTCCCGCATTTTGGCGACCCAGCTCACCGTGCGATTTTAACTCGCATGGGATGCGGCGGGGTAACAGCCCGGTTACGCGTGACCGCTTTCGTCGTCTCAACGCGAAGCTATGTATGGCTCCACCGTCTTCTGCCCACTCATGAAACTACCCGGATACCTCTGTCGTTTCGCCGCTTGGTTGAATCTGCCGGCCGCATTGCTGGTGCTACTGCTGCAACGCACGCCGGCGCTGCGTGTGTTGGCGGGTGCGGGCGACTACGTGCTCACGTCACGCGCGGGCGAATTGCTGCGCGCGGCGTTCACGCTGGCGGGATTGGGGGCGCTGCATTCGCGGGCCGGCGCGACGACCTTCGTGCAATCGCCGGCCAGCCCGGTCAGCGGGACGGTCGGACTGCGGCTCGACCTGGCTTTCACCTACACCGGCACCCCGAGCTCGCCGGCTACGTTTCAAGTCAGCGGCTCGCTCCCGCCGGGCCTGGGCTTCCTGCCCGCGCCGCAGGGCGGCACCATCCGCTCCGGCACACCGCTCATCACCGGCACGCCGACGCAGGCGGGAACCTTCACCGTGTTCGTGCAGGGCTTCAACGCCGAGGGCCTCACCAACAGTGTGCAGCAGCCGATCGTTTTTGTGATCACGGGCGGCGTCACGACCACCGCGCCGGCGATTTCGACCCAACCGCAGGGCCAGTCGGTGAGTGCCGGGACGGCTGTCACCTTTACGGTCGTCGCGACCGGTTCGCCGGCACCCGCGTTTCAGTGGACGAGAAACGGCGCCAACCTCACGGGCGCCACCGCCGCCTCGCTCACGATCGCCAGCGCGCAGACGGCTGATGCCGGGAATTACGCCGTCGTCGTCAACAATTCCGCCGGAACCGTGACCAGCTTACCTGCGACCCTCACGGTCAACCCGGTCACGGGTGGAACTGCGCCCGCGATTGTCACGCACCCGGTGAGCGTGACCGCCGCGCCGGGTGGCACGGTTGCACTGACTGTCGTCGCGACCGGCACGCCGGCCCCGACGTATCAATGGCGTCGCGGCACCACGGCGCTCGCGGGTGCGACGGATGCGACCCTGCTCTTGCCCGCGGTCGATGGGAACTCAGCCGGGACGTTTACCGCAGTCATCACGAATAACATCGACACGCTCACGAGCAATCCCGCCACGCTCACGGTGGCCGCGGGCACCGGTCGGCTGCTCAATCTCTCCGTGCGCGCCAGCCTCGCGGCCAATGCCACGCTCATCGTCGGCTTCGCCACCAACGGCGACCGCAGCGTGTTGATTCGCGGGGTCGGCCCCACGCTCGGGGCGTTTGGTGTCCCCGGCGTGTTCGCCGATCCGCGGCTCGAACTCTACAACGGTGCCGCGTTGAAAATTAACGAGAACGATGACTGGCCGATTTCGTTGACCTCGGTCTTCGCCTCAGTCGGTGCATTTCCGCTGACCATTGGCAGCAAGGATGCGGCGTTGCAGGCGACAGTGTCGGGCGCGCACAGCGCGCAGCTCAAGGGCCCGGGCTCCGGGGTCGTGTTGGTGGAGGTTTACGACGCCGGGATTGGCACTGCGGTGCGGCTCGTCAACGTCTCCGCCCGCAATTTTGTCGGCACCGGTGACAATATCATGATCGCGGGCTTCGTGGTGGGTGGCACCGTGGGCCGCACGCTGCTCATCCGCGCCATCGGCCCGACGCTGGGCGCGTTTGGCGTCCACGGCGTGCTCGCCGATCCGAAGCTCGAGATTCTGAATTCCTCCGCCGTGAAATTGGTGGAGAACGACAACTGGTCCGCGACGCTCCGCGCGACGGCCACGTCGGTGGGCGCATTCGATTTGGTGACCGGATCGAAGGATGCGGCGCTGCTGGTGACGCTGCCGCCCGGGGCCTATTCTGCGCAAGTTTCCGGGATCGCGAACAGCACGGGCGAGGCGCTCATCGAGGTTTACGAGGTTCCCTGATTTTTTCGGCGCTGAACTATCGGATTGGCCGCGGCCTCCGGCTTTGTCCTACTGCTGGGATGCGTCTTGTCCGTCCTCTCCTCGTCCTTGTCCTTGCCTCCGCGGCGGTGCTCCTCCGCGCCCAGTCGAGCGTGCCCGTGCTCAGCCAACCACTCCCGGCGCGGTCGTTGGCGGCGGGTGCTCCGCCCATCGTGATTTTGTTGACTGACTATTTTGCGGTGGCGGGAGTCGTGGGGACGCGGTTCGCACAGTTCGACACGGTGGTCGGATCTTTCAACGTCGAGATGCGCACGGATTTCGCGCCGCGGCACGTTGCTAATTTCTTCAACTATGTGGCCTCCGGGGCCTACGTGAATTCGTTCATTCACCGCTCGGCCAGTTTCGATAGCGGGGCGGTTTCGATTGTCCAAGGCGGTGGTTATTCCTTTCGGCTGCCTTTCGAGGTCGCGACCATCGGCAAGCTTTCGCCCGTCGCGCTCGAATACAATTTGGTTAACGCCCGCGGCACGCTCGCCGCCGCGCGCACCACGGATGTGAACAGCGCCACGAGCGAGTGGTATTTCAACGTGCGCGACAACACGACGATCCTCAATCAGGGTAACGGCGGCGGCTACACGGTCTTCGGCCGCGTCCTCGGCACCGGCATGACCATCGTCGATCGGATTGCGGCGCTCCCGCGAATCAACGCCGGCGGTGCGCTTGGAGAGCTACCGGTGCGCAATTTCACCTCGGGTAGTGTCGATCAAAACCATCTCGTGGTCATCAATAGCGTGCGCGAGGTTTCGCTTTTCCCGACCCTCACCGGTCGTTCCGCGGTGGAGTTTACGGTGCAAAACAGCGCGCCGGGATCGGTCGATGCGTCCTTGGCCGGTTCCACTTTGACGATTGGTGCGCTGGCCGGCGGCACGGCGACGATCACGGTGCGGGCAACGGACACCAACGGCAACTTGGCCCAGGGCACCTTTGAAGTGACGGCCGTGTCGGGCCGGCCGGTCATTTTGACCCTGCCAGTTTCGCAGACCGTCGCGGCTGGGAGCACGGTGGTTTTCAGCGCCGTGGCGCGTGATGCCACCTCCTATCAATGGCAGCGTGAAGGCGCCGTGTTATCCGGGGCGACTAACGCCACGCTCGTCCTGCCCAACGTTACGACCGCCAACGCCGGTCGCTATTCCGTGATCGCATCGAATGCCATCGGGGAAGCACCCCGCGCCGATACCACGCTCACCGTTACGCCGGCGACGGCTGACTCCGGCCGGCTCATCAACCTCGCCATCCGCACCAACGCCGGCACGGGAGCGCAGACGCTCATCGTGGGCTTCGCGGTCGGCGGGGCGGGCACGACGGGCACGAAACCGCTGTTGCTGCGCGGCGTCGGCCCATCACTCACTCAGTTTGGGCTCACCGGCGTGCTCACGGATCCGATGCTGACTGTTTTCCAAGGCACCACGACGATCGCCACCAACGACGATTGGGCGGGCGACGCCCAGGTGCTGGCGCGCGCGACGCAGGTGGGCGCGTTTGCGTTTTCTTCCGCCGCGAGCCTCGATGCCGCGCTCGCGGCTTCGCCGGCTCCCTCGACTTATTCCGTGCAGATTCTTGGGAAGAACAATGGGACCGGCATCGCTCTCGCCGAAATCTACGACGCCTCGCTCGCGCCCGCGACGACCAATCCGCGCCTGGTCAATGTCTCCGCCCGCGCGCAGGTCGGTGCCGGTGGTGATATCCTGATCGCGGGATTTGTCGTCGGAGGCACCACGGCTCGCACCGTCCTTATCCGCGCGATCGGACCGGGCCTCGCGGTCTTTGGTGTAACGGGCACGCTGGCCGATCCGCGCCTCCAGCTTTTCTCCGGCCCGGTGGTCATTCGTGAGAACGACAATTGGGGTGGCGATGCCCAGCTCACTTCCGTCGGGGCCAGCGTGGGTGCCTTTGCACTCTCCGATTCCTCGAGCCGTGATGCGATGCTCCTCGTGACTCTTCCGCCCGGCAGCTACACCGCGCAGGTCGCCGGCGTGAACAGCACCACCGGCGTCGCCCTCGTGGAAATTTACGAAGTCCCGTGACCGGCGCGGCTGACGCCGCACGGGCAAATCACAAAGTCCCAAAGCCCAAATGGCAACGGCGCGCGATCCGCCCCGATTTTTTTTGGAGATTGGACTTTTGGCGTTTGGGATTTGCCGGCATGGCCGGCCTTCATCCGCCCATCTTGAAACTCGCGCTCACGTTGAACACCGCGCTCACGATCGCGAACGCGATGAAGCCGACGAAAACGAAGACGCCCATCAGCACGCCGCTCGCGATCACCTTGGTGAACATGTTCAGCTGATTTGAAATCAACCGCTGGTAGGAGAGCGCGATTTTCTTCAGGCTCGGCACGAGGTTGCCCGTGTTCTCGCCCACCGCGATTTTGTCGAGCACGAGATCGGGGAAGCAGCCGGTGCGCGTGAGGGCCAGCGAGAGCGCCTCGCCCTCGAGCACGCGCGCGGTTGCCGTGTTGAATGCCGCGCGGTGGACCGAGTTGCCGATTTGTTTCTCTGTCATCCGCAGCGCCTCGGCGGCGGTGATCCCGTTCTCCAACAGGACCGAGAGCGTCTGGGCAAACGCGAGCACCGTCTGCGAAACGGCAAAGGGGCCGACGAGCGGAAGCTTCAGCAGCCACGCATCGGTCGTGGCGCGGCCCGCCGCCGTCTGCCGCCAGCCGAAAAACGAAACGAGCCCGCTCACGAGAAGCAGCGCCGCGACCACGCCGTAGAGGCTCAGCGCGAAATTCGAGAACCCGATCAGGATCGAGGTGGAGGTGGGCATCTTGCCGCCGAGCGAGGTGAGCAGGACTTTCAGGCGCGGCAGCAGGAACGTGAGGAAAAACAAAATCACCCCGCCCGACACCGCGACCATGAAGATCGGGTAGGCGAGGGCGGCCATGAGCTGCCGGCGCAATTCGCGCTGTTCGGTGAGATGCGCGATCAGCCGCGCAAGCGTGTCGTTGAGCGACCCGGTCGCCTCCCCCGCCTGAATCAGGTTCGTGATCGAGGGATCGAAGATGTGCGGCGTCGCGGCCATCGCGCGCGACAGCGGCGCGCCCTCGCTGATCTGCTCCCAGATGCCGGCGCAGAGCGCGCGCAGCCGTGGTTCCTTGATGCGCACGGAAAGCAACCGCACGGCCTCGCCAGCGGAGAGTCCGCTGGTCGCCAGATCGTAGAGCGATTCCAGAAACGGCAGGCACTCCTTGCGGGTCGGCACTTTTGAACCGCTGCTGAACGTCGCGCGGGCGGGCGCGGCGGCGGGGTCGGGTGCCGCGGGTTTGGCGGTGGGCGCGGACTTTTTCGCCGCCCGCGCCCCGGCAATTTCGGTGACTGACGCGACTTGGAGGCCGCGCGTGGCGAGCAAACGCAGCGCGTCCTTGCGCGCGGGGGCCTCCAGCTCGGAGGAAACCGATTTCCCCGAGCGGTCGCGGGCGGTGTAGGCGAAGCGGGCCATGCGCTACTTCTCCGTGACCGTGACCACGCGGAGGACTTCGTCGAAGGTGGTGTGGCCGGCCTTCACTTTTTCCCAGCCGCTCTGGCCGAGGGTGCGCATACCGTGTTTCCGCGCGCAGTCGGCGAGGGTGCGGGTGCTCTCACGCTTGAGCACGAGCTCGTGCATTTCGTCGTTGAGCCGGAAAATCTCGAAGATGCCGATGCGCCCGCGATAGCCCGTGCCGCGGCAGCGGTCGCAGCCGACGGGCGACTTGAGCGACGTGATCAACTCGGCCTCGGCGGGGTTGCAGCCGAGGATGGCGAGGTTTTCGAGGAGCTTCACCCGCGCGATCGGGGCGGGGCGCGAGCACTCCATGCAGAGGCGGCGCACGAGCCGCTGGGCGATTACGAGTTCGATGGCGGAGGCGACGAGGAAGGGCTCGATGCCCATGTCGACGAGGCGCGTGATCGCGCCGGGCGCGTCGTTCGTGTGCAGCGTGGAGAATACCAAGTGACCGGTGAGCGAGGCGCGGATCGCGATTTCGGCGGTGTCCTTGTCGCGGATTTCGCCGACCATGATCACATCGGGATCTTGGCGCAGCACGTGGCGCAGCGCGTCGGCAAACGTGAGCCCGATCTCGGGGCGCACCTGCATCTGGTTCACGCCGGGCACCTCATACTCGATCGGGTCTTCGATCGTGATGATGCGGAGATCGGTGGAATTTATTTTCCGGAGAAACGCATTCAGCGAGGTGCTCTTGCCGGAGCCGGTCGGGCCCGTGACGAGGATGATGCCGTGCGGGTAGTCGAGGATGCTGACGATCTGCGCCTGCTCCTCGGCGTTCATGCCGAGGCGGTCCATCGAGTAGGCTTCCTTTTTTTGATTCAGGAGGCGGAGCGAAATCGACTCGGCGTAAATCGTGGGGACGGTGGAGACGCGGATGTCGAGGACGATGCCATTGGCCTTGAAATTAATGCGGCCGTCCTGCGGCAGGCGTTTCTCGGAGATGTTCATCCGCGCCATAATCTTCAGGCGCGAGATGATCGCGTCTTGGAAGCGCAGGAGATTTTCCGGCACGGGCACGGGCACGAGCAGGCCGTCGACCCGGTAGCGGATCCGGAGCTGGCCTTCCTGCGGCTCGAAGTGGATGTCCGTCGCCTGATCCTCGATCGCCTGCGAGATCACATCGGTGACGAAGCGCACGACCGCGGCATCCTCATCGACGACTTCCTCGTTTTCCTTTTGCGCTTCGGGTGCAACGTAGCTGTCATCGCCATCCTCGAGTGAGCCGGAACCGACACCAAAATTTTCGATGATAAGTTGGTGAATGCGCTCGGGCACGGCGAGGTGCCACACGAGCGGGCGGGGCGTGAACGTGCGCAGCCAGTCGGTCATCAACTCGTCGGGTAGCCACGCGGTGGCCAGATGGAGAGGGAGCTGAGAGCCGAGAGCTGAGAGCTGAGCGTCGGAATTTTCTGAGCCTGGGCTCTCAGCTTTCTGGAACTTAATCGGGATAATCTGATACTCGTGGACGAGGCGGGCGGGCAGCAGGCCGCGGGCTTCGGGATCGGTTTCGAGGTTGCTGGCGAGGCCGAGGTTCGCGGCGGCGGCGAGCCGGGCGAGGACTTCGTTCTCCGGCCGCGAGAGGGCAGAGGCGAGTGCTTCGAGGCGTTTTTCGCGCGGGGCCTCGGCGATGGCCTGACGCTGCTCGTCGGTGAGCGAGGCGCTGAGGGCGGCGGGCAGGTTGTCCGATACAAGCACGGTCATGAAATGGGGCTGTTCCGCGACGATTAGGGCAGAATCTTTTCGAGAAACGTCTGCTTTGGCGGCGTGAAATTGGGATCGAGCGCGCCCTTGATGGCGTCGCGCGCCGTCGGTCCCAGACCCTCGACGCGGTTCATCACTTCCGCATTGTCGACCGCCGGATTGTTGGACAGCACGGTGGCGCGGATGAAGAAGACGAGTTCAGATCGCGTCTTGGATTTCTTGCGCGAGCCGAACAGATCCCCGAGCCATGGAATCGGG
This sequence comes from Opitutaceae bacterium, assembly GCA_025352845.1. Taxonomy (GTDB): domain Bacteria; phylum Verrucomicrobiota; class Verrucomicrobiia; order Opitutales; family Opitutaceae; genus ER46. The sequence goes on along the minus strand of JANXSC010000241.1, from coordinate 6,819 downwards.
CCGAGTCGGTTGGTTTCGTTGATGGTGGCGCTCTTTCTGAATCCCCCGAACACGTGGATGTCGCCCGACATGGCGCTGACGTAGTTTTTCGATTCGCGATTGCCGATGATGTATTGGGTGTTGTTATCGACCTTTACCTCGCCGGTCACGTCCTCGACCGATTGCGTCAATTCGAGCTGCACGGAACCGTTGACGCCGATGAAGGGCGTGACGGTGAGCGTCGTGCCGATCTTCTGTTGGGTGACAGTTGAGCTGGTATTGAGACCATTGGCGGCACCTACGCCGGATTGTAACGTGCCGGTCACAACGGGTCGCGTCTCGCCGCTGAAGAATTTCGCCTCCTTGCCGTGGCTGGTGACGGTCAAGGGTTGGGTGATGATCGAGTTGTTCCGCTTGCGTGGCGAGGTCTTGATCGCGATCTCGGCGGCGAGGTCGAGGCCGGGACGGGTGATGGTGCCGTTGGAAACCGTCACGGTCGGATCGCTGCCGGAGAAACCGACGAGCTTGCTCCCATTGATCTTGAGCCCGAGGGCGCTAATGCCGGACTCGTGGTTGTCGTCGAGCGTGACGTCGGCGATGACGACCTCGATGCGGACCTGGGCGAGCTGAATGTCGGTTTTGTCGATGATTTCGCGGGCGAGCCGGATGTCGTCGGACGTGCCATAAATGACGACCGCATTACTGCGCTCGTCGGGCACGACGGTCATGAACGGGCTGAATTCCGTTGAGCCTTGATTTTCCACGTTGGCACTGTTGCCGGCGCCCCCGGTGGGCTGGGGCGCGACCGGAACGCCGGGCGGCTGCATCGGCTGGGGACCGGGCTGTCCGGGGCGCACGGAGCCGGTGTTTTGCTTTTGTTGTGCAGAGGAGACGCCGGAGATGATCCGGGTGAGCACGTCGACGGCATCCTTGGCCTTGGCGTGTTTGAGATAGAGGACTTCGATGCGGGTGTTGGGATCCGACTTCTGGTCGAGTTTCTGGATGAGATCGGTGAAGAAATCCCACTGTCGTGGGTCGGTGACGACGACGATTTGCTGGGTGCGGTCATCGGCGCTGTAGGAGGTGGCGGTGCCGAGCTGCTGTTGGAGCGGGCCCGTGAGAATGCCGCGGAGCTTGTTTACCAGCTCGGTGGCCTTGACGTTGCGCACCGAATAGAACTTCGGCTTCGTTCCGCTCAGACTCGGTTTGTCGACCTGTTGGAGGAGCATTTCGACGCGCTGGAGATTGCTGATGCTGTCGGTGATCAGCGCGGAGTTGGCGTTTTGAAACATCACCGGCGCGCCGTAAAACTGGTTGAGGATGCCCGCCTGCAGCATCGGGATGAATTCGCCCACGCGGATAAACTCGAGCTGGAAGAGTTTGGTCGCCGCGCGTCCCGTGGCCGGGCGGTCGAGGGTGGTCCCCATGATCCACTCCGGCGCTTCCTGCCGGAGATTTTGCAGGTTGACGATCTTGATGAACGTCTCGCCCTGCGGGGCGATGCCGATCTGGTTCATCGCGAGGATAGTTTCGATGGCCACGATCGCCTCGGCCTTCGTCACATCCCTGGAGATGTTGAGATTGTATTCGGGGACGATTTGGAGCTGGGCGGGCCGGAGCACGATCCGGCCGGTCAACCGCTCGAGCAAATCGAGGATCGTGGGGAGATCGGCGGCGGGCAGTTTGAAATTGGTGAGTTCATCCGGCGAACCCGCGGGCGGCACCGACGGTGCGGCGGGACGCAGCGCGTTGGCCTGGGCGGGGGAAACGGGCGCAGCCGGCGGCGGATTTTGTGCGAACGCACCGGGCACCAAAACGGACGCGGCGAGGGCGGCACACAAACGGACGAGACGCGGAATCATGCGGGAAAAAAGATTGTTGAGTGGCGGGCGGCGCGCGGGGACAAGCCCAAAGAAGGCAAAGCGGATGAGTTGTAAACGGTCTTGTGCGAAGCGTGTGACGGCATCGCGACGGATTTGTTGCCAGAAGTTGTCGGCGAGGTGCGGGCGGATTTGCCGCTTGCCGGTCTAGTAAGCGCCGCCAACGCTCCCGCGCTGCGATGCCGAACACGTTCGGGAAAAATTTCACCGTCAGCACTTGGGGCGAGAGCCACGGCCTCGCGGTTGGCGCGGTCGTGGACGGCTGTCCGCCGCGCCTGCCGCTGGAGGCCGCCGATATTCAGGTCGAACTCGACCGCCGCCGGCCCGGCCAGAGCGACATCGTGACTCCGCGCAAGGAGGAGGACCGGGTGGAAATCCTCGCCGGTGTCTTCGAGGGTCGCACCACGGGCGCGCCCATCTCGCTGCTCGTGCGCAACGCCGACCAGCGACCGGGCGCCTACGACGAGATGCGCGATAAATTCCGGCCGTCGCACGCCGACTACACTTATCAGGCGAAATTTGGAATTCGGGATCATCGTGGCGGTGGCCGGAGTTCCGCGCGCGAGACGATCGGGCGCGTGGCCGCCGGGGCCATCGCGAGGAAAATCCTCGCCCTGGGCGGAGCAAGGGCGGAGCCCGCCGCGGGGGCCGGCGGGGTGGAGATTCGCGCGTTTCTTACACAGGTGCACGACATCACGATGCCGGCGGAGGCGCTAGAGCGGTTTCCCACGCTGGCCGAGGTCGAGGCGACCGCCGTGCGCTGCCCGCATCTCGCGACCGCCGAAAAAATGATCGAGCGGATCAAGGCCGTGCGGAGCGAGGGCGACTCGGTCGGCGGCGTGATCGAGTGTCGCGTGCGCGGCGTGCCGCCGGGGCTGGGCGAGCCGGTGTTTGATCGCCTCGAGGCCGATCTGGCGAAGGCGATGCTCTCGCTGCCGGCGACCAAGGGCTTTGAGCTCGGCAGCGGTTTCGCGGGCGCGCGGCTGCGCGGTAGCGAGCACAACGATCTCTTCGAGCCGCGTGACGGGCGCGTGCGCACGGTCACGAACCGCAGCGGCGGCACGCAGGGCGGCATCAGCAACGGCGAGGAGATCGTGTTTCGCGTGGCCTTCAAGCCGACCGCGACGATCCTCCGGCCGCAGCAGACGGTGGATATCCACGGTGTCGCCACCGAACTGATCGGTCGCGGCCGTCACGATCCCTGCGTCGTCCCGCGTGCGGTGCCGATCGTGGAGGCGATGACGGCGCTCGTGCTCGTCGATCACTGGATGCGGCACGCGGCGCAGTGCGGGGTTTTCAAGTTCTGAGTTTGAAACGGAAAGGGCGGGGTGAAAGCGGGAAAAATCTCTGCGCCTTGTCTTCCCGGTCTTCCCGTTCTTTCTGTTGTCCATGTCCGCGCCCGAAAAACCTCTTGTCTATCTGATCCTTGGCACCGCCGGTTCCGGCCGGCGTGAGGTGATCGCGGATTTGATCGCGGGCGGATTTGAGGCGACGGATCGCGTGGCGGTGATGCTGCCGGCGGGGGAGGCGGCGTGCGCGGCGGACGAAAAACTACCCGGCGTGACCCGCTGGCGTTGGGACGACGGCATGATCGTTGGCCCGCTGCCGGCGGAAATCCCAAACGTGTTCTTCGTGACCGACGGCGCGGGCAACCTCATCGATCAGCTCGAGGTGTTCAAGGCGTGGCTCGAGGCGCAGGGCGGCGAGCTGGCGAGGGTATTTACGGTTGTGAACTGCCAGCTGGCCGAGCGCCACCCGCCGCTGCGCGCGTGGTTCGATGCGTGCGTGCATTTTTCCGATGTCGTCCTGCTCAACCGCCGCGAGGGCGTGTCGAACAAGTGGTTCAGCGATTTTCAGGCGCACTTCAAACACCAGTTCGTGCCGTGCCTCTTCGAGTTCGTGAAGGACGGCCATGTGAAGAACCCCGCGCTCGCGCTCAATCCGCAGGCGCGGCGGATGTCGCACGCGTTCGACGCCGAGCAGGACTGGATCTTCACCGACGCCGATGGCGACGTGATTGACGAGCAGGACGAATCCGAATCCGACGAGGACGACATCGAGGCGAAGCCCGAGGAGGAGCCTTATTTCGTGCGGGACGCGACTGGCCGCCGCGTGAAAAAAATCCCGGACGTGGCGAAGTTCCTGGCACTCGACGCTAACCGCGCCGGAAGTGCGCCTTGAACGCCTCGCGGTTCATCGTCTCCCACACGAGCGATCCGAAATTGAACCGCGGCAGATAGAGGAGCGCGCAGACGCGACTCAGCAGTCGTCCCGGCGGCACGCCAAACCACACGAGCGCCGCCGTGCCGAGGTAAAGCGCGGCGAGTCCACCCGTGACGCCATAGCTCGTCACGCGGAACTCGATCTGCGGTAGCCGGCGGGTGAACAGGTGCAACAGCGCCACCGAAACGACAATCGTGCCGCCCACGATCGCGTGGGTGCGGGCGATGAAAACGACACAGGGGGGCGGCGAGCGCATCGCAGGAAAATGCGCGCGCAGTGGAGCGCGGCGCGCAATCGGACTATTTCGCCGCGCCGACCGCCGCCACGGCGGCGACAAACGCCCGCGCTTTCGCGGTGATCGCGGCCCAGTTTTTTTCCTTAAATGCCTTGGCATCCACGAGCGAGCTGCCGGCGGCGGTGGCGAAGGCACCGGCGCGGAGGAAGTCGCCGACGTTGTTTTCGTTCACGCCGCCCGTCGGCACCATCTCCACCTGCGGGAGCGGGGCCTTCACGGACTTGATGTAGCCGGGGCCGAAAAATTCCGCGGGGAAAATCTTTGCCGCATCCGCCCCCGCTTCCCACGCGGCGATGATTTCCGTCGGGGTAAACGCGCCGGCAAACACCGGCACGCTGTAGCGCTGGCAGAGAGTGATGACTTCGGGCCGCAGCGCGGGCGTGACGATGAACTTCGCGCCGGCGAGGATGCCGATGCGTGCCGTCTCCGCGTCGAGCACGGTGCCGAGGCCGAAGAGGAAATCCGGCAGCTCCGCGGTCGCCTTTTCCAACATGCGGATCGCGCCGGGCGTCGTCATCGTGAGTTCGATGCTGGTGAGGCCGCCGGCGGCGAGGGCGCGGGCGCAGTCGAGCAGCCCGTCGGGCGAATCGGCGCGGATGAGCGCGATGACTTTCTCGGCGCGGATCTTCGAGAGGATGGCGTCTTTTTTCATGGGCGCGCGGAGTGTGGCGGTGCGGGTGGGCGAGGGAAATCAATTTTCTTGCGCCGGGGCGGCGCGGCGTGTCTCTTGCCCGTCCCCTTTTGCCCGGGTGGTGGAATTGGTAGACACGCAGGTCTCAGAAGCCTGTGCCTCACGGTGTAGCGGTTCGAGTCCGCTCCCGGGCACCACTCATGAACCGCTGAAAAATTCTACGCCGGCGGCGGCTGATCGACGGCCGTCCCCTCGGCGCGGAGGCGCTGGAGTTTGTAGGTGAGGGCGCGGCGGCTGATGGCGAGTTCCTTGGCGGTCTGAGTGCGGTTGTAATTGTTTTTCCGGAGCGCCTTCAGGATTGCCTCGCGCTCGATTTCCTCAAGGCGCCGGGCCTCCCCTTCGCCGGCGGGTGCGAGTTCGGAGGTGGCGTTGAGGATTCGCGCGGGGAGGTGCTCGGGCAGCACAACCTCGCCGCGCGAGAGGAGGGCGGCGCGCTCCATCGCGTTGCGGAGTTCGCGCACGTTTCCGGGCCAGCGGTAGCGCGTGAGCGCGGCGGCGACGGTCGCGGAGAAGCGCGGTTTCTGCCGTGAGAATTGTCCGATGAAGTGCGCGGCCAGCGGCAGGATATCCTCGGGCCGTTCGCGCAGCGGCGGGACGTGAATCTCCATCACGTTGAGCTGGTAAAACAGATCCTCGCGAAATTTCCCCGCGGCAATCTGCGCTTCAAGGTCGCGGTTGGTCGTCGCGAGCAACCGAGCGTCGGCCTTGATGTCGCGCGTGGAGCCGAGGCGGCGAAACGTGCCATCGTTGATGAGGCGCAGGAGGGCGGCTTGGAGCGGGAGCGGAAGGTCGCCGATTTCGTCGAGGAGGAGCGTGCCGCCGGCGGCTTCCTCGAAACGCCCGGGGCGGCGCTGCGTCGCGCCGGCAAACGCACCTTTCTCGTGGCCGAACAACTCGCTCTCGAGAAGATTTTCGGGAATGGCGGCGCAGTTTACTTTCACGAGTGGGCCCGCGGCGCGGCGGCTCCAAGCGTGAATCACATCGGCGACGATTTCCTTGCCGACGCCGCTCTCGCCGGTGATCAGCACGCGCGTGTCCGAGGCCGCGATCACGGCGGCGTCGCGAAACACCGCCTGGGTGAGCGGGCTCTCCGCGATGACGCCGGCCGGCAGCGGGCGCGGGCTCCGGTCGGTGGCGATCGGTTCGCGGTCGGGTTCGAGCGCGAGTCGCACGGAGGTGATGAGTTCGTCGAGATCGATCGGCTTGGCGAGATAGTTGACGGCACCGTCGCGCATCGCGGAGACGGCGCTGCGGATATCGGCAAACGCCGTGACGAGCAGCACGGGGAGCGTCGCGTGTTTTTGGCGCACGCGGCGCAGCGTCTCGATGCCCGACATGCCGGGCATGCGGACATCGCTCACCATCATCGCGAACGGCTGCTCGGCCAGGAGTTGCAACGCGGCCTCGCCCGAGGCGGCGGACTGCGTCTCGTAGCCCTGGGCGCGGAGAAACGTTTCGAGCAGGCTGCGCTGCCCGTGGTCGTCGTCGACGATGAGGATGCGCGCGGGCTTCACGTCGTGGGAGCGGATGGCGCGGTGGAGATTTTCAGGTGGCGCAGGCGAAACAGCGCGCCGCGCGGCGCGTTTTCCAGGCAGACGATTTCCCAGCGGTGCGCGGAGACGATTTGCTGCACGATCGCGAGGCCGAGGCCGACGCCCTTCGGCCGCATGGTGACGTAGGGTTTGAAAATCGCGGTGCGCTCGGCGGGAGGCACGCCCGGGCCGTCGTCGGCGATTTCGAGCGTGGCTTCG
>JANXSC010000193.1 GCA_025352845.1 Opitutaceae bacterium | reverse complement strand
AACATCCACGACACCGCCGGTCTCACGCGCTATGCGATCTCCACGGGCGTGATCGCGAGCGGCGTGCTCCTGACGATTGTGTAGGGGCGGCTCGTGCGCGCCCTCGGGATTTGCATGCCCTCGGGAAAAACCGGGCGCGGACGAGCCGCGCCCGACGACCGGAAACCCCGGATCGAGGTTTGCAAGAAACTGAGATGCGCCCGACTGCGCGATCCACGCACTTTACATTTGCTCCCGTCCCTTTCGCCCCCTTGGTTATGCGTGTGATCGAAGCGACCAAGATTCTCGGCGGTAAGACGCTCGTCGCGTCGCCGGAGCGCCGACAGGAGGCCGACGCGGACTTGGAGATCGTGCGGCGGGTGCAGGGTGGGGATGTCGCGGCGTTCGATCGGTTGATTCTGAAATATCGCGAGCGGGTTTACGGCATCGTTTACCACATGACCTCGAACCGCGAGGACGCCGCCGATCTCACGCAGGACGCGTTCATCAAAGCCTTCCAGTCGATGCACCGGTTTGGCGGGCAGTCGTCATTCTTCACCTGGCTATATCGGATCGCCGTCAACTCGGCGTTGAGCCACCTGCGGAAGGCGAAATTGCGTTCGTTCTTCAGCTTGGAGCGGATCGATTCCGACGAGCCCGTTTCAAAGGAGATCATCGCGGCCTTGACCGACAAATCCGGGGCCGACCGCGACACCTATGTGCGGGAGCTCCAAGAAAAATTGAACGATGCGCTGCACAAGTTGTCTACCAAGCATCGCACCGTGGTCACTTTATTTGAAATCGATGGACTCAGTCATCAGGAAATCGCTGAGGTGATGTCGTGCTCGGTCGGCACGGTCCGGTCTCGCCTGCACTACGCGAAACAGCTTTTGCAGTCCGAGTTACAGCCCTATTTGCGCCGATGATTAAGCCCGAGAGCAAGCGCCCTATCGCGATTGAAGATTTACTGCGGTTAAAGCGGGCGGAGCGCCCGCCGGCGGAATTTTGGAGCCAGTTCGACCGCTCGCTCCGCGCGAAACAACTCGCCGCGCTCATGGCGCGAAAACCGTGGTGGCAACGGCTGCCGAGTGTGTGGCCATTTTTTGTGCGGCACCGGATTCTAATCGGGGCCTCAGCCGTGCTCGCGGTGACCGTCGTTTCGTTGCGCAGTCCGCAAAATCCTGCGGTGCCGGTCACCGGCATCCAGCCTGCGGCGGTGGCCTCAGCTCGCCCGGCGATCAAGTCGGCACCGAGCTTGGCGCTCGCTCCGGTGAGCACTGAAAATTCGCAGTTGGCAATTGAGCGTGCAGCGAGCGACTCGGTTGCGCGTATTGCCAGTGCTGGCTCCGGCTCCGCCATGGTTGCCTCTGTCGGGGAGATTGATCGCGCGACGCAAGCTCCCGCGACAGTGACTTCGACCGGACCGGCGATGGACGCTGAGCTGCAATCTGCTTCCGTTCGCTTTGTCGCGCCGGGCTTGGTGGCGACCGCACCGATGGACACGAAGTTGTCCCGTGCGGCGGCACTGGGATCCGCCTTCGAAGCGCGGCCAGTGTCGACGCGGACGACGGTTGAGCCGCTGCAGCAGATGACTCCGCCGAGTGAGACCCGCCGGGCGCGCCTCCTCACCGCGATGGTTTCGATGGCCTCGCTGGAAAATTCCGCCCGCACGACCGAGCGCGTAGCCAGCCGAATCGACGACGAGCGACTCTACGAGCAAGTCAGCCGCTTTGGCGCGCGCGGCGATCGGTTGAGCGTGAAGTTCTGAGCGCGGGCGAGTAACTTGCGACTGCCTGGGCCCCGCCACATCGGGGCTTTTTTGTGGGCGACACGGGTGATACGTCGCGCCGGCGCTTCTTTTCCCTCGACCAGTGGGATCAGCGTTTGCCGGTTGTGGGGCGGGGTTTATCCCCGCCAGTTTTCCGTGGCGGGCAAAAAGCCCGGCCACATGGGCGACACTCGCCAATGGTCCTGCACGCCAGCTACGCCTTCGCCGGCAGGCACGCGGCGCAGCCGTTGGCGAAGAAATCGTTGCCTTTGTCGTCGACGAGGATGAACGCCGGAAAATCCTGCACCTCGATTTTCCACACGGCCTCCATGCCGAGTTCCGGATATTCCAGCACCTCAACTTTCTTGATGTTTTCTTTGGCAAGGATCGCCGCGGGCCCGCCGATGCTGCCGAGGTAAAAGCCGCCATGCTTCTTGCATGCGGCCGTCACCTGCGCGCTGCGGTTGCCCTTAGCGAGCATGATCATCGAGCCGCCGTGCGCCTGAAAAAGATCGACGTAGCTGTCCATGCGACCGGCGGTCGTGGGACCGAAGGATCCCGAGGCGTAACCGGTGGGTGTCTTCGCCGGACCGGCGTAGTAGACGGGGTGATCCTTGAGATATTGCGGCAGGCCCTGGCCGGCATCGAGGCGCTCCTTGAGCTTCGCGTGCGCGCTATCGCGCGCGACGATGAGCGGGCCGCTGAGCGAGACCCGCGTGGTCACGGGATATTTTTTCAGATCACCGAGGATCTCCGCCATCGGCCGGTTGAGATCGACGCGGACGATGTTGTCGTCCTTCCACAGTCGGCTCGCCGCGGGGATGAAGCGGCCGGGCTTCGTTTCCATCTGCTCGAGAAAAATCCCGTCCTTCGTGATCTTCGCCTTGATGTTGCGGTCGGCGCTGCACGAGACGCCCATCGCGACGGGGCAGCTCGCCCCGTGGCGCGGCAGGCGGATGACGCGCACATCGAGCGCGAAATACTTCCCGCCAAACTGCGCGCCGATGCCGGTGGCGCGCGCGATCTGCAGGACCTTTTCCTCCATCGCGAGATCGCGGAAGGCGCGGCCGTGCTCGTTGCCGGTCGTGGGCAGCGCATCGAGGTAGCGGGTGGAGGCGAGCTTGAGCGTCTTCATACACGCCTCGGCGCTCGTGCCGCCGACGACGAAGACCAGATGATAGGGCGGGCAGGCGGCGGTGCCGAGGAGCGGGAGTTTTTCTCCCACCCACTTCTCAAAACTTTTCGGGTTGAGCAGCGCCTTCGTCTCCTGAAAGAGAAACATCTTGTTCGCCGAGCCGCCGCCCTTGGCCACGAAGAGCAATTCGTAGTTCGCGCCCTCCGTCGCCATGATGTCGATCTGCGCGGGGAGGTTGGTCCCGGTGTTGACCTCTTTCCACATGTCGAGCGGCGCGGTTTGGGAGTAGCGGAGATTTTCCTTGGTGAAGCACTCGTAGATGCCACGCGAGATCCATTCGGCGTCGTTGGCGCCGGTCCACACTTGCTGGCCTTTTTTCGCAAACACCGCGGCGGTGCCGGTGTCCTGGCACATCGGCAGAATTCCCTCCGCGGCGATCTCCGCGTTCTTCAGCAGCGTGAGCGCGACGTAGCGATCGTTGGACGAGGCCTCCGGGTCGTCGAGGATCGCGGCGACTTGCTGGAGATGTTTTGTTCGCAGCATGAACGACGTGTCATGAAACGCCTGCCGCGCCACATACGCCAGTGTCTCGGGCGCGACCTTGAGGATCTCGCGACCCTCAAAGGTCGCGGTGCTCACGCCGTCTTGCGAGAGCAGGCGATACTCGGTCTCGTCGGCACCGAGTGGCATCGGGTCTTGGTAAACAAAGGGCGGCGTGGGCATGGCGAAAATCGTAGGGGAGAAATCGATCGTGACAAGCGGCGGGCATCGCGCGGTGGGCGGCGAAACCGTCGAGACTATTTCGCCGCCATCGCGCGCACGACGCTGTGAAAGCGCCCGAGGTCCGCCGGGGTGACGACATCGGCCGGGCCGCGGCCCCAGCCGCCGGCACTGGGCCACGCGCCCTGGGCGAGGAAGCTGTCGAGCGTGGTCTTCATGTTCGCGACCTGCAGGTAATTTTTCTGTTCCTGTTCGTCGCGCACGCCGCTGATTTGCCCGGCTGGAATGGGCGTGATCGTCCCGCTCGAAACATGCGCGAGCGCGTTGAGCGCGACGAACGGCCGCGAGTCGGCCAGGGTCGTCGCCGGCCGCGGACTCTCCCCGCGCAGGTAGCGGTAGTAGTCGAGATGGTTTTCCTGCAACGCATCGAAGGGCGCGAGCGCCTCCTTCTCCACGCGCCCGTCGCGCCAGCAAATCTCGACGCTGCCGCCGACCGCGTAGCGCAGCGTGGCCTTGTCGCAGACCACGGTTTCGCCGTGCGTGCTTGCTCCCGCACACGCGTGCGAGAGGGCGAAACGCATCGTGACGCCCGCCGTGGTGTCCGCCTCGACGAAAAAGGTGTCCGCCCCCTCGATCGCGTGGGCGCGATAGAGCTCGGCCCGGACCGCCGCGATCTGCGCCCACGAATAGAGCGCGGGGCCGCCGGTCCAAAACAGGAGGTTGTGGACGAAGTGCGCCATCGCGTTGCCGAAACACGAATCGAGCACGACCCGCTCGCCCATCATGAGCCGGCCGGCCCAGTTGTTGCGGGCAAAGTAGCTCGCGGGCCGGGGCCACAGTGCCGCCAGCGCCGCGCCCCGAATCGCGCCGAACTCTCCGGCGAGGAGCCGCTCCTTCAGCGCGAGTCGCTTTTTTTCGATGATGAAGTTAAAGCCGACGTGCGATGCCTTCCGCGCGCGCGCGTCGGCCGCGATCATTTTTTCGAGTTCGGCTGGATCGAGGGTCGGTGGTTTTTCGACGTAGGTGGGCAGGCCCAAGGCGGTAGCCGCCGCGTGCATCTCCGCGTGCAACTGGATTGGGGTGGGAATCACCACGAGGTCGAGGTCGCGGTGACAGGCCTCGAGCATCGCGCGGTAGTCGGTGAAGACCTGCACGTCGCGGGCGGCGAGCTTCCACGTCTGCTGCTCGCCCACAAATTGATCGGCGCGCGGGTCGCACGTGCCGATGAGCCGGGCGTGGCCGCGCTCTTCGAGCTTGGCTACCACCTGATGGTGCGAGCTGGCGAAGCCGCCCATCCCGACGATTGCGATGCGGATGGGAGGCTTCAAACGATTTTGAATTTAGGAAGGTCCTGGCCGTCGATGAGGCCCACGGGCCGGCCGCGGGCGTCGACGACGATGAGGTCGTCGATCTTGTGCGCTTCGAACAGGCGCAGCGCGTCGACACCGAGGGCGTTTTCGGAAATGACCTTGGGTTTGCGCGTCATGAACGTGGTGACCGGTTGCGCGAGAAAATCCGGGCCAGTGAGCGCACTGCGGCGGAAATCCCCGTCGGTGAGGATGCCGGTGAGTGTGCCGGTTTTTTTTGCGACGAGCGCGATGCTGCCGCTCTTGGCCTTCGTCATCGCGAGGATGGCGTCCTGCGTGGAGACGGTGTCGAGGGCGGTGGGGAGGCGGTCGCCGGTGCGCATGATGTCCTTTACGCGGAGAAGCAGGACGCGGCCCAGATTGCCCGCGGGATGATATTTTGCGAAATCATCGCGCGTGAGCCCGCGCGATTCGAGGAGCACCATCGCGAGCGCGTCGCCGAGGGCCAGCGCCGCCGTCGTGCTCGCGGTGGGGGCGAGTTTGAGCGGACACGCCTCGCGCGGCACGCGGAAGAAAAGTTTCAGGTCGGCATTGCGCGCGAGGTCCGACGCGGGGTTGCCCGTGAACGCGACGATGCGCGCGCCGAAGCGTTTCAACACCGGCACGAGCCGTAGCACCTCCTCGGACTGCCCGCTGTTGCTGAGGAGAAACACCAGGTCGCCTTCATCCACGAGCCCGAGATCGCCATGCAACGCCTGCGTGGCGTCGAGAAAACACGAGGAGACGCCGGTGCTGTTGAAGGTCGCGGCGATTTTCTGCGCGATGTGCGCGCTCTTGCCGACGCCGCTGAAGATCAGTTTGCCGCCGGCCCGGCTCACGGCATCGACGGCCTGGGCCGTGGCCACAAATTCCGCGCCGAGCGCCTTGGCCGTCTCGGTCAGCGCGGCCTGCTCGATGCGGATGCAGGCGCGCGCGCGGGAGAGGACGGATTTCGTATGGAGCGCCATTTAGAGTTTGAGTCGCAAGTAAAGGGGCGGAATTTAGGCCCCACGACCGAACGTTCAATGCCTTTTCCCGCCTGATGACTGTCCGCCGCCTTTTTTTTACCATGATCGCGCTGGCCGTGCTGCTCTGGGGCGCGGCGGGCTGCTCCGATGGCAATGGCGTGCCCACGCTGGTGGAGACCGACGAGCCGTTTTTCGTGCAGGCGATGCAGCTCAAGAAACAGGGCCGCCTTAGCGAGGCGCTGACGGCGTTTCTCAAGGTGATCGACAAACGCGGGATGCAGTCGGCCCCGGAGTCGCACCTCGAGGCTGCGGTAATTTACCTCCAGCAGACCAAGGACCCGCTGGAGGCCTACCATCATTTCCGCAAATACCTCGAACTGCGGCCCAACTCCAGGGAGGCCGAGGGCGTGCGCGGGATGGTGAAGATCGCGATGCGCGAATTTGCCCGGCAGATCCCCGGCCGGCCGTTGGAGGATCAATCCGTGCGACTCCAGGTGGAGGGCGACATCGTGAACCTGCGCCGGGAAAACGAGGAACTGCGCGCCGAGCTGGCGACCCTGCGCGGCGGCGGCGCGACTCCGGTCAATCGCCTGCCGCGGATGATCACCCTGCCGGCGGAGGCGCTGCCGGCGCGCTCGGCGCCTCCGCCGGCGGCGGTGGTCGATTTGGCAAATGGGGAAACGCCGCCGCGGGTCACGTCTTCGTCGAGCACCCCGCTGGTTGCACCGAAAATGCCGCCGTCAAATGCGACCAAGAGTGGAGCGACGGCGCGTCCGCCGACAAACGCCGCCACGGGCAGGCGCCACATCGTGGCTGCGGGCGAATCCCTTTTTGCGATCGGGCGGAAATACGGCGTGCGGGCCGATGCCATCGCCGCTGCTAATCGCGACCGGCTGCCGGCGGGGATGAATACGAAACTCAGTCCGGGCATGGAGCTGAAGATTCCCTGAGGCATGCCGCGCACCTCGCTCCGCACTTCCGTTTTCACCGAGTCGCTGATCCGCGAGATGTCGCGCGTCGCCGCGCGCCACGGCGCGATCAACCTCGCGCAGGGTTTTCCCGACTGGGATCCGCCGGCTGAACTCGTGCAGGCGGGTAAGGACGCGATGGACGCGCACCGCCACCAATACGCCGTGACGTGGGGCGCGAACGAATTGCGCGTTGCGCTCGGCGCGAAGATCGCGCGCTGCATGGGCGTGGCGGTCGATGCGGAACGCGAACTCGTCGTCACGTGCGGCGCGACCGAGGCGATGATGGTCGCGATGATGACGGTGTGCGACCCCGGCGACAAAGTCGGGCTCTTCTCACCGTTCTACGAAAACTACAACGCCGACGCGATTCTCACCGGCGCGCAGGCCGTGCACGTGCCGCTGCACCCGCCGCTCTACCGCTTCGATCCGGCTGAGCTACGCGCGGCGTTTGCGGGCGGGCTGAAGGCGTTCATCCTGTGCAATCCCTCGAATCCCTGCGGCCGCGTCTTCACGCGCGCGGAGCTTTTGCAGATCGCCTCGCTCGCCGAGGAGTTTGATGTGTGGGTGCTCACCGACGAAGTTTACGAGCACATCGTCTTCGCGCCGCACCGGCACACGTATTTCGCGATACTGCCCGGGATGGCGCAGCGGACGCTGATGTGTTCCTCGCTCTCGAAAACTTTTTCGATCACGGGCTGGCGGCTCGGCTACGTCCACGCCGCGCCCGAAGTGATCGCGCAGGCGCGGAAGGTGCACGACTTCCTCACCGTGGGCGCGGCGGCGCCGTTGCAACACGCGGTCGTGACTGCGTTGAATTTTCCGCCGAGCTACTACGACGGGCTGGCGGCGAAATACGCGGAGTCACGCGACGTGCTGCTGAGTTACCTCGATCGCACCGGCCTGAACTACACGCGGCCGGAGGGCGCTTATTTCGTGATGGTGGACATTTCGCCCTTTGGCTACGCGAGTGATGTCGAGTTTGCGCACTGGATGACACGCGAGATCGGTGTCGCGCCCGTGCCGGGATCGAGTTTTTTTGCCAACGGCGAGAACCGCTACGTGCGGCTCAATTTCGCGAAGAAGCCCGCCACGCTGCACGCGGCGGGCGAGCGGTTGCTGAAGCTGAAACGTTAAGCCGTCACGATGCGTCCGGTGTAGGCCGGCGCGTTTGCGCGCGCTCCGGAAAGCGCGCGCAAGCGCGCTGACCTGCGAAATACCATTTGGTTTTCGAAAGCATGGGGAGGTTCCTAGGTGACGACATCGTTACGGCTGGAGCGCACGCCGGAGCGCGCGTGCTTCCACGAGCATCTCGCGCGCAGCGGCGAGCGCAGGCGAAATCACGATGATGGCAGGCGCGGCTGTCGCGACCGGCGCGTCGTGATGGTCGTCGGGATCGCCGAGCCCGGTGGCGCGGAACAGGCGGAGGCGATCCAGGATCAGATCGCGAATCTCCGTCGCGTTTTCGACACTGTGAAAAGTCGCCGTGTGCAGCGCATCGTCGCGGCCTTTTTGGTGGCTGCCGCCCCCGCCGCCGCCGGCGGATTGCACGCGCACATCGGCGAGGCCGAGGAAGCGCTGTAGCGGGCCTTGCGTGACGGCGACGTGCTGGAGGTTCGCAAAACTCATGGTGAGTTCCTGCACGCTCAGCACGCCGGTGCGAATCCGCAGGCTACGATCGGTGACGACATACCAGCGCAGCTCGAAGTCGAGCCGCCGCACCGCGTAGGTGAACGGAATCTGCACCACGTAGAGCAAGATACCGCCGACCTTGATGACCCAAATCAGCGGGAAGCTCCACGGCGGCAATCGCGTCGCGAACTCGACCAAAATCTGTTTGAACCCGGCCCACGTCAGATTGCGTGATTTGGCGCGCGCGGTTTTCGCCGTGGATTTCGTGGTCTTGGCCGGAACGGGAACGGCCGGTTCCTCGGTCACGGCCGCAGGCGGGGCGGCAAGACGGGCCTCACGCTTGGCGCGCGCGGCTCCTTCGGCCTCGTGCAACACGACCGTCCAGAAAACGATGCCGGCGAGCGCAAAGACCTGCGCTGTGGCCCAGCCGAAGAGGCGCAGGTTGAGATAATTTTTCCCCGCGCGAAAAACCCGCAGCGACGCCGGCGCGCCCGCGGGCGGGTGCGGTTCGGGCGGCACCTTGAACCAGCGCAAAACGAGATCGCGGGCGCGGTGATACATCGGCGTCGGTTCCGGTCAGCCGCGGGAGCGGCGGGCTAGTTCCTCGCGCAGCGCGCGCAATTCGCCGGTGATTTCGCGGAGCGTCGCGGCGAGTTCGGCGTCGGCGGTGGTTGAGGCGGTCGCAGCCGAACTGACGGGGACGGTAGAACTCGCTGGCGCGTGATCCTTCACGCCGCGCATTTTCGAATAGAGAAAATCGCGCACGGCTTCGAACTCTTGCAGCCCCTCAAGCGTCATCTCGGCCGAGGAGCTGCCACTCGCCGTTTGCACGAGCACGCGCGCGAGCCCGAGCCAGCGCTCGACGAAATTGGAGCGGAGGTGAATGTCCTGGACGCGAGCGTAGTTGATGATCGTTTCACGACGGAAGAGGATGCCCCAGCTCATCGAGATGCCCTCATCCGTGAATTTATACCGCATCGTGTGATAGCGGAAATAGAGCGGCAGAATCAGAATCGGGAACAACGGCGGAATCACCAGCAACGACAGCGCGTAGTAGGTGAAGAGATTCTTGTGCGGCCGCTTGATCGCGAGGACGGCGGAATCGTTCGGCGGCGATGCGGGGGTGCTCTTCATCACACTGCCCCGATCGCTTCGTCCAGCACAGCGAGGAGGAAGTCGGCGTCGGCCTTCGTGATGTTCATCGGCGGGGCGAAGCGGATCGTCTGGCCCCAGAGGCCGCCTTTGCCGAGGAGGAGGCCGAGTTCGCGGGCGTTTTCGACGGCCTGCGCGCACTCTTCCTTGCCGGGCGTTTTCGTCGCGCGGTCTTTCACGAACTCGAGGCCGAGCATCAGGCCTTTGCCGCGGACGTCGCCGATGACTTTGTGTTTGGCTTTTAATTTTTCGAGTCCGGCGAGGATGTAGGCGCCGAGTTCAAGGCAGTTGGCCTGCGTCTTTTCCTGTTCGATGACTTCGAGCACCGCCTTGCCGATCGCGCTGACAACGGGGTTGCCGCCGAAGGTGTTGAAGTGGACTTTCTGGGTCATCATCGCGGCGATTTTCGGCGTGGTGACGACGGCGGCGAGCGGGGCGCCGTTGCCGATGCCTTTGGCCAGCGTGACGATGTCGGGGATGACGCCCTGCGTCTCGAAGCCCCAGAAATGCGTGCCGGTGCGACCGAAGCCGGTCTGCACTTCGTCGGCGATGCAGACGCCGCCGGCGGCGCGCACGTGTTCGTAGGCGTGCTTGAGGTAGCCCTGCGGAAACTCGACGAAGCCGCCCACGCCTTGGATTGATTCGGCGATGAAGGCGGCGACTTTGCCCGGCGTGGCGTAGTTGATCAGATCCTTAACGTCGTCGGCGTATTTGCGGCCGGCGTCAGGATCGTCGTAACCGAAATGGCCGCGGTAGGGATAGGGCGCGACGGCGTGGTGGACGCCGAAGGAGTGGGGGACGTTGAACTTCCAGTTGCTGTGCGCGGTGACGCCCATGCCCGAGGAATTGCCGCCGTGGTAGGCGTTGCGGAGGGCGATGACGTCGTAGTTGGCCGTGTAGAGGCGCGCCA
Organism: Opitutaceae bacterium; assembly: GCA_025352845.1. Classification (GTDB taxonomy): domain Bacteria; phylum Verrucomicrobiota; class Verrucomicrobiia; order Opitutales; family Opitutaceae; genus ER46. The sequence continues at coordinate 3,102 of JANXSC010000193.1, read as the reverse complement.
TGAGGAGCGCGAGGTCGTTGGCTTCGGAGCCGGAGTTGACGAAGTAGCAGACCTTGAGGTCGCCGGGCATTTTCGCGGCGAGTTTCTCGGCGTAAGCGCCGATGTTCGGATTGAGGTAGATCGTCGTCGAGTGCTGGAGGACGGCGTTCTGGGCGTTGATCGCCTTAAGGACGTGCGGGTGGCAGTGGCCGACGCTGACGGTCACGATGCCGCCGAGGCCGTCGAGGTAGCGTTTGCCGGTTTCGTCCCAGACATACTGCATCTTCCCTTCAACGATCATGATCGGCTTTTTGTAGTAGAGAAAGAGGCCGGGGTTGAGGAATTGTTTGCGCTGCGCGAGGACCTGCTCGGCGGTCGGGCCGGTGTAGGGCTGCGGCTGGTGCGGGGTGGGCGGGAGGGGGATGGATTTCATATTTGGGAAGATAAGGAGAAAAATTGAATCTGGAACTCAGGAAATCAGGACCAAGGCACTTTTCCTGATTTCCTGAGTTCCAGATTGGCTTTCAGGAGTTTGGGGCGAGTTTGCGCAGGACGAGATAAACGACGAAGGCGATGGCGAAGCCGGCGAGCCACGCGACGCTGTAGAGCGAGTGGAAAAAAGACGGCACGTGCGCGGCGTCGAGGACTTTGATGTTGGCGAGGAAGCCCGGCAGGCTCGGCAATGCGCCGGCGAGCAGGGCGATGACGGCGACCCAACTGGTGCCGCCGGAATAACGGTATTCGCCGTCCGTGGAGTAGAGTGCGGGGATGTTGAGCTGCATTTTCCGGTAAACGAAGTAGTCCGCGATCATGACGCCGCCGATGGGGCCGAGGAGCGCGCTGTAGCCGATGAGCCACGTGAAGATGTAGCCGCTGGGGTCGGCGATGAGTTTCCACGGCATCATCACGATGCCGATGAGGCCGGTGATGAGGCCGCCGATTCGGAAAGTGATCTTTTTCGGGGCGAGCTGCGCGAAATCGTTGGCGGGCGAGACAACGTTGGCGGCGATGTTGGTTGCGAGCGTGGCGAGGCAGAGCGCGAAGAGCGCGCCGACGAGCACCAGCGGATTCTTGAAGCGCGTGATGACGTCGATGGGATCCCAGAGCGTCTGGCCGTAGATGATCGTGGTGGCGGAGGTGACGGCGACGCCGATGAACGAGTAGAGCGCCATCGTCGCCGGCAGACCGAGCGCTTGGCCGAGAATCTGGTCGCGCTGCGATTTCGCGTAGCGGGAGAAATCAGGGATGTTGAGCGAGAGCGTCGCCCAGAAACCGATCATGCCGGTGAGCGACGGGAAAAAGACCGCCCAGAATTGCCCGGCCTTCGGCTGACCCGCGTCGAAGGCGGAGGGTTGCGAGAGAATCGGGCCGAAGCCGCCGGCGGCCTGATAGGCCCACGCGAGCAGAGCGAGGCCGAGGGCGATGAGCAGCGGGGCCTTCAGGTTCAGGAGCACGCGGATGGTGTCGATGCCGCGCCAGATGACCCACATATTCACGCCCCAGAAAAAAAGAAAACACGCGAAGTGCGTGGGGCTGATGCCGAGCACGGGCAGCGGGGTGCCGGTGGTGAACGAGGGAAAGAAGACGCCGAGGATCTTGTAGATCGCGTCGCCACCGATCCATGTCTGGATGCCGAACCAGCCGCAGGCGACAAGGGCGCGCAGGAGCGCGGGGATGTTTGCACCCGTCGTGCCGAACGAAGCGCGGCAGAATACGGGAAACGGAATCCCGTAGCGCGTGCCGGCGTGGGCGTTGAGGATCATCGGAACCACGACGATCACGTTGCCGAGAAAAATCGTGAAGACGGCCTGCGACCAATTCATGCCGTTGCCGATGAGGCCCGACGCGAGCATGTAGGTCGGGATGCATGCCGCCATCGAGATCCAGAGTGCCGCGATCGAGCCGAGGCCCCACTTGCGGCCGGAGGGCGGGACGGGCGCGAGGTCGTCGTTGTAGAAGTGCGAGCCGTGCGCGCTGGCGAGTGCGGTGGTGGAGTCGATGATTTCGGCTGAAGGGGAAGACATGATTTTTGACCGCGGATTACGCGGATAGCGCGGATGATCGGATGATCGGATGAATTTATCAGCGTTATCTGCGTAATCCGCGGTTAAAAATTCAGCTCAAAAATGACTCGGCTTGCGCCGGAGGAACTGCCCGCGACCGAGGGTGCCGGTGAATTTTCCGTCGCGGGCGGCGACTTGGCCGCGGACGGTGACGACGCTCGCGCGACCCTCAAGCGGCCAGCCTTCGAAGGCAGAGTAGTCCACCGCCATGTGCTGGGTCTTCACGGAGATTTTGCCGCGGTGGTTGGGGTCGAAGACGACGAGGTCGGCGTCGGCGCCGGGTTGGATCGCGCCTTTGCGCGGGAAGAGGTCGAACTGCTTCGCCACGGCGGTGCTCCCGACGTTGACGAACGTGTGGAGATCGATGCGGCCGCGGGCGACGCCGTGAGTGTAGAGGAGATTCACGCGTTCCTCGAGCGAGGGGATGCCGTTGGGGATTTTCGTGAAGTCGTCGCGGCCCATCTGCTTTTGCTTTTCGAAATCGAAGGGCGCGTGATCGGTGGCAACAGTTTGGATGAGGCCGTCGCGCAAGGCGTTCCAGAGCACGGACTGGTTGCGGGCGTCGCGGAGCGGGGGCGACATCACGTATTTCGCGCCCTCGAAGTTCGGTTTCTCGGCATAGGTTTTGTCGAGGACGAGGTATTGGATGAGAGTCTCGATGCCGACGCGCACACCGCGCTGGCGCGCGGCGATGGCTTGATCGAGCGCTTCCTTGCACGAGAGGTGAACGATGTAGGTCGCCGCACCGGTGAGCTCGGCGAACGTCATCAGGTGATGCACGCCCTCGGCCTCGACAGCGGGCGGGCGGCTCTCGTGGTGCTGCGCGGGATCGGTTTTGCCGGCGGCGAGCAACTCCTTGCAGCGCTCGGCAACGAGCGTCTCGTTTTCGCAGTGCGCGGTAACCACGACGCCGAGTTCCTTGGCGAGCTTGAGCGTCCGGTAGAGTTCGGTGTCGTCGATTCCGAAGGCACCCTTGTAGGCGAGGAAGATTTTGAAAGAGCTGATCCCGCGCCGCACGATCTCGCGGAGCTGGGCCTCGGTTGTGGCATCGAATTTCGTG
>JANXSC010000170.1 GCA_025352845.1 Opitutaceae bacterium | reverse complement strand
CAGAGCGAGGCAACCGCGGCAGCGGCGGCGTTTGGCGCGCCCGCCCGTTCGCCAAGCTCAGCGCGCGCGAGGAGTTCGGCGAGCGCGAGTGAGCGCACGACGAGATTTGAATCGGAGAGGCGTGTCGCGAGGTCTGACGGGGCGAGCGCCGCGAGGTTCGGCAGCGCGGGCGGCGGCACGTTGCCATCGAGCCCACGCCACACGATGCGCCAGAGGCGGCCGTGCGCGTGATCGCGCGCGGGGTGCGTGAGCGGGACTTCGTAATGGCCGATGATCGGGTTGTAGAAATCGGCGACCCACAGCGCGCCGTCGGGGCCGAGTTTCACCTGCACGGGACGAAACGCGGGATCATCGCTCGTGAGAAAATCGGACTGCCGTGTCGCGGCGGGCGTGGAGCCGCGCCACTCGAGGCGCGTGCGGTTGATGCGGCGCGTGACGGGATTGCCGTTGAACAGATTGTCGCGGAACTCCGCCGGGAACTGCGCCGCCGAGTAGTGCGCGATGCCGGCGATGGCGCTGGAGCCGTGGTCGTCGTTCGTGATCGCGGGCGCGAAGCCGAGGCCGTCGTGCTCCTTGCCGATGCCCTCGTAGTAGCCGCCGGGCACGAGGAGATAGACGGGCTTCGAGTGCGAGTCGGCCGTGTAGAGATCGCCGCGCGCATCGAAGGCGAGGCCGAAGGGATTGGTCTGGCCGTTAACGAACACCTCGAAGCGCGAGCCGTCGGGCCGGAAGCGATAGGTGTTGCCGCTGGTGAGCTTCACGACGCGGCCCGCGCGATCCACAACCTCGCTCGCGTTGGCAAAACCGTGTGTGCCGTAAACCCAGCCGTCGAACCACAGCCAGTAACTCGACGACATGCCGTGCGTGTCCTTGAAGCCGAAGCCGTCGTAGAGTTTTTCGCGCACATCGGCGCGGCCGTCGCCATCGGTGTCGGTGAGTTTCCAAATCGCGGGGATGGAAAACACGATCACTGAGTCGCCCTTTGCTCCCGGCCCGTTCGACGAGCTCAGGGCAGGCGCGTGTGGGAGTGGGAGGACGCCGACCGGGATATTGAGCCCGTCGGCGAAGACGGTGGATTTTCGCGCGCGCCCCGTCGCCGGATCGAAATCGGAGAGCACGCGCAGCGTGTCGAGGCCGCGCTCCGGCGGCTCGGGCGGCGTCGAGGCCGCGCGAAACGCGAGCGAGGTGTCGCCCCATTGTTGATCGAAGGTCGTGATGAGTTCGCCGAGCGCGTCGCGCTTCGCGGGCCACGGGTAGAGCGTGGAGCCCGTCACCCACACGCGCCCCGCGGAATCAAAAGCGATGTTGAACGGCTTCTCGAGATCCGGCTCGCTGGAGACCAGCTGGATTTCAAAACCGGGTGGCAGGTGAAACAGCGCGCGCGACTCCGCGGCGGGGATCAGTTTCGCGTTGGGATTATCGCCGCGCGGATCGGCGGCGAGAACTGCGATGGTGCCCATCAAAAATGAAAACACCGAAAACGCGAAGCGTAGAGATCGAGGGGAGCAGAGCATGGAAAAAACCTAATTTTTTCTTAAGCGGTCTTTATCCGGTAATCTGAGCCCGAGGAGTTGTCTGGAAAGCTGGTAATTTGAGGCATTCCGTTTTCCAGCCAAGTCTTCCGCGAGAGCCCGACGATCACGATCCTTCAAGGGCGATGTCGGAGCATGCAGTAGTTGCTCCTCGTTCGACAATGACGCGAACCACGGGACAGCTTCGTTCTCGATGAGCGCGACCAGTTTCTTGGTGCATGCGAGCGTGATTTCCTCGTCGGTCTCATACTCGCCGGCGTGTTCGAAAGAAGGTCCGTTAAGGGCAATCGCCACGAACGGCTCATTCATCACTCGGATTCCGACATGAACTCGAAAGCACGGTCCGAACGTGAATTTGTGAAAATGCCCAAATTGGGGAAAATGGCCACGTAGCCGCACGCAATATGTCGGCTTCGAATGTAGAAATCCCCAAGGCCGCAGTTCTTTGAAGACTTTGCGCACGACCAGTCGTGCAATGCGGCGTTCTTCGTCTTTTATCATTCCGCGGAAGATGAATTCCCATGACCTGCGGTCATCGCAATGAAACCACGCGATAGTCACTTCGGCTCTGTCGTGAGGAAGAGCAGCAGCTCGACGGCCTCGCGCGGGGGGAGGGCTTCGAGGAGGCCGGCGGGCATCAGGGACTGCGTCGTGACTTCGCGGGACTTGATGTCGGCCTTGGCCACGTTGACGGTTTCGGTCATCGTGCGGACGAGGAGGGCCGTGTCGGACTCCTTTTCGATCATGCCGGAGACGACGGTGCCGTCGCGCTTGGTGACGAGGTTGAGCTGGAAATCCGTGCCGACGACGGCGTTGGGGTCGATGATGTTTTCGAGGAAATATTCGAGGCCGTTGCGCCACGTGCCGTTGAGGTTGGGCCCGAGTTTGCCGGGGGCGGCGGT
>JANXSC010000162.1 GCA_025352845.1 Opitutaceae bacterium | reverse complement strand
CCGGCTGGCCGGGGCCCCTGAGCGTTTGGTCCCGTCCTCGTCTATATTAGTCCGTTCCGGTTCAGCTTGGCTTTCATTATACGTCAGGTGGGGCATTCGACCTCATCCTTGAACCCGCCTGGTCTGCGCGTAGAGAAAATCCCCGAACACTTCGAGATTCTTGCCGACCAATTCCTTGCTCCCATTGGCAATGAACTCATTGCGCTTGGTCGATACCACGAGGGAATTGCCAAAGAGGGTGGTATTCAGGATCGACGTGCTGCCCACCGCCGTGAACGCCGGGGTCGAGGAGATCGGAATGTAGATGCCGGCCGCCTCAAGCTGCGCGAGAGTCTGGGGCGGGGCGGTCGGGCTTGTTTTGGCCGGAGGTGTGATAACGGAAGCCTTGTATCCGGGCGCACCGACCGCCAACGGCGAGCCGGCGATGATGTCGCTGCCGACCCGTCCCGCATAGGAACCGCTAAAAACGGCGCTCGTTACGTTGTAACCCAAGGCATTGATTTCTTTCGGAGTCAGTGTGGTCAGGGACCGGTCCGTCGTGCGCAGGGGGGTGTTTTCGAAATGCTGGGCGCCGATGGTCAGCGAAACTCCCGGCTGGGAAACGCCACCCAAGATGTAGGCGTTGCGGGATTTGTAATCGCCGTTGCGCGTCGAACTGTAGCGGACGCCACTCTCGAAGCCGTTATAGTTTTTCTTCAGGATGACGTTGACCACGCCACCGATGGCGTCGGAGCCGTAGACCGTGGAGGCACCGTCCTTGAGGATTTCAATCCGCTCGATCATGGCGGTCGGAATCAGGTTCAGGTCGACGCCCGGTGTGCCCCCGTTGGTATTGCTGAAGGGCGACGTCGCCATCCGCTGGCCATTGAGCAGGACAAGCGTCCGCAAATTACGCAGCGCGACATTGGATTCGCCGCCGCCGCCGTTGTTCGTTTCCGTGCCAATATTGCCGTTGCCCGAAAAGAACGGCGTAAGCTGTTTCAACAGCTGCAGGGCATCGGTGGAACCCGACATGCCAATCTCGGCACTTTCCACGGTCACGACCGGGCTGGCTGTCACAGACGCGGACACCGGCAGGAATGAGCCGGTGACGGTGAATTTTTCCATTTTTTCGATGGTGGCGGGGGCGGTCGACTGGGCGTTGACCGTCGCCGCGAAGCCAGCCATCGCGAATAGCGACAGCTTTGCCATTAACTTCCGGGTGCGGATGTTCATAATTTCAGGTGTTGTGTGTGATGTTATGGTAAGAAAAGGCGGCCCGAGCCGCTTTCGCTTGGAGCGCACAAAGCCGAACCTGTGTCATACCCGCAAGAATAATTGAACGCCGCCAGATGCTTGCAATCAAGGCGTGCGTCCACCCTGTTCACCTTTCACGTCGCGATGAAAGACCTCCCCGCCATCGTCGCCGCGCTGCTCGCCCCGGATGCGCAGCCGGCCGTGCTTGCCACCTTGGTTGGGGTGGCGGGCTCGTCGTATCGGCGGCCAGGCGCACGCCTGCTCGTCCTCCGCGACGGCCGCCGCCTCGGCTCCATCAGCGGCGGTTGCTTGGAAGAAGACGTGATGGCGCGCGCGGCCAAGGTTCAGGCCACCGGGCACGCCGATGCCGTCGTCTACGACACGACCTCGGAAAACGATCTCGTGTGGGGCGTCGGGCTCGGTTGCCACGGGGTTGTGCGCGTGCTGCTCGAAAAAGTCGCGCCCTCGCCCGCCTGGGCCGTCGCGCTCGCGCAGAACCTCCGGCAACACCGCTCGACCGCGCTCACCGTGACGCACGCCGACGATGATTCCGCTCACCGCGGCACACGCCTCGCCTCGCCCGGCGACTGCGCCGATCCCGAACGGCTCTTTCTCGACTTGATCGCGCCGCCGCCCGCGCTCGCGATTTTCGGGGCCGGCGATGATGCGCAACCGCTCGCCCGCCTCGCCCGCGAGCTCGGCTGGCACATCACGGTCGCAGACCCGCGCGCGGCGTTTGCGACGGCCGCCCGTTTCCCCGAGGCCAATGCCCTCGTGGTCGGGCGCGCGGATGAACTCGTCGCACGCGCCGCACCGAGTGCCGACGGCCTCGCCGTCGTGATGACGCATCACTACGTGCACGACGTTCCCATTCTCCGCGATCTGCTCGCGCGTCCCCTCGCCTACCTCGGTCTGCTCGGTCCGAAAAAACGCGCCGAAAAAATCCTCGCCGATCTGGAAAATGAATCCGGCGTGATCGTCACGTCCGCGCAACGCGCCCGGCTGCACGCGCCGGTCGGCCTTGATCTCGGTGCGGATGCGCCGGAGCAGGTCGCCCTCTCGATGCTGGCCGAGATGCAGGCCGCGCACACCGGCCGCGACGCCCGCCCGCTCCGCGAACGCACGCGCCCAATCCATGAGTGAGCCGCACGCATCGCTTCGTTTCGGTGCCATCATCCTCGCCGCCGGCGCCTCGACGCGCATGGGCGCGCCGAAGCAACTCCTTGAAATCCGCGGCCGCCCGCTGCTCGTAAGTGCCGTCGAGGCCGCGCTCGCGTCGCCCGCCTGGCCGGTCGTCGTCGTGCTCGGCGCGCACGCGGAAAAAATCCGCCCCGCGCTCGCGCGGCTGCCCGTGCTGGTGACGGAAAATCCCGCGTGGGCCGAAGGCATGGCCGCGTCGATTCGCGCCGGCATCACGACGCTGCAACAATTCTCCCGCCGCCTCGACGCCGCGCTGATCGCGCTCTGCGATCAGCCGGCGTTTTCCGCGGACACCATCGCGCAACTGCTCGCGGCGCAGCGCGCGACCGGCCGCAGCATCGTCGCCGCGCGCTACGGCGGGCGGCAAGCCGCGCCCGCGCTTTTCCTGCGCGAACACTTCCCCGCACTCGCCGCACTCACCGGCGAGGAAGGTGCCCGCGCGCTGCTCAACGCCGACCCGGCGCGCGTCGCCTCCGTCGATCTGCCGGCGCTCGCCGTCGATCTCGACACGCCGGCGGATGTGGCGGCGCTGCGCACGCCGTAGCCCGGTCAGCCTGACCGCGTTTTCTGCAACTGCACGGGCAGGCTGCCCGCGCTACGATACTGCGCTCCACCCTCCGGTTCCTAAACCAACCCCGCCCGCTTCAACTCCTCCTCCGACTGCAGCGCCAGCTCGTAGCACTTCAGCGCCTCTTCGTAGCGCTCGAGCCGGTTGCACACGCCGCCCTTGTAGAGATAGGCGACGGTCATGCGCCGGTCCGCCTTGATGGCGCGATCATAGCATTGGAGCGCCTCGTCGTCCTGTTTCAGCCGCTCGAGCGCCGCGCCTTTTTTCACCAGCGCCTCGGGGTGATTCAGGTCCAGCTTCAACACGTCGTTGTAGCACACGAGCGCCTCGCGCGGCTTGTCCGCCGCGAGCAGGGCGCGGCCCTTGCCGAGCAAGGCCGCGATCCGGCCCTCGCGGTCGTTCGGCGGCGCGGGCAGCATGGGCGACTCGGCACCCGTGGTCGCGGATAAGGTCGTAACCGTCGCCGGCGGTGGCACCGCGGTGTGCTCCAGTTCGAAAATTCTCCGCTCCATCCGGTCGATCACCGAAGTGAGCCGCTGGTTGGCGAGCGCGACCGCATTGTCGGCCGGGTTGAGCGCCGTCTCGCCGGGCATGAGCGCCGGCCGTTCCGACGTGCCGAGTTGCGGGCGCAACGCATTGGCGGCGACGAGCCGGTTCATCGCGCGCCACTGAATCACAGGCATCAGCAGCATCGCCAGCAGGCCCACCCCGCCAAAAATCGCGGACACCCAGAGCACCGTGCGGATCGAACGCTCCGTCTCCGCCTGCTGGAGCTGGCGCTCGGCGTTCAGCCGCTGCGTCTCCGCCTGGAAGCGCTCGCGCTCCGTCGCCATCGCGGCCTTGATTCCCTCGAGTTTTTCCGTGATCGCGGCCGCCTGCACACGCGCGGCGGCCTCGGCCTCGATGCGGCTGTTCACGATCGCGAGCTGCGTGGCGTGCAGTTGCTCGCGCACCTGCAGGTAGGATTTCAACAACTCGGCCGTGCTGAGCTCCTCGGGCACGGCGGGCTTCAAGGCGCCGGAATCTGCGGCGGCACCCTGGGCGCGCAAGCCGGCAACGGCGGTGAGCGAAAAAAACAACAGCGCACCGAGTGCGCGCAGGGAGAAATGCATCGCGAAGATTTTCATGACGGGCTCAAAACGCAGGCTGAAACCCCGATCCCGGTTGTCAAGGGGCGCGCGGCGGCGGCGATCGAGAATCGCTTTTCGAAAACAGTAGGGCGGGCTTCAGCCCGCTTGGATTTTGTTGCGACCTGAAAGGCGGACTGAAGTCCGCCCTACCGCGGCAGCACCGCCGCCTCCGGCGCGAGCGGCCCCACGTCCGCCAGCGTGAGCCCGCGCGCGATCGCCGGCGCGGCGCTGATTTCGTCCGCGCCCCTGGATTTTTTTTCGGGCCGGGGCCGGCCGTCGAGATCGACTTTCACGAGCGGAAACTCGCCGACCGCCGTCGCGATCACCGGACTGCCGGGCTGCGGGCGCCGGCGCCCGTCAGGCCCGGCGACGAGCAGCGGATCGGATTTTGTATAGCCTTCGGCGGGCAAATCGCCGACGCCGCCGGAGGTCCAGACCAGATTGCCGCTCCAGATCGCGTCGCTGTAGGGACCGTAGATTCTCGCGGCGACGCCGGTGCCGGCGATGAGGTTGTTCGCGAAGGTCGTGTGCGTCGCCCCGAGCGCCGCCACCGGGCGGCGCAGCAACTGGTAGTGCGTGCGGTTGTCGACGAAGGTGTTGAAGACAATCACGCAATGGTCGGGCCGGTCGTGGACCGTCGGGGCCGCGCCCTCGGCGAGCTCGCCGTCGCCGTTGCCGAGCGCGACGCCAATGTAGTTTCCCTCGAAATAATTGCTGAACACCTGGTGGCGGTCGCCGTAAATGCGCAGGCCCTCGGTGTTGCGAAACACATTGCCATAAACCACGCAGTCGTGGCCGGCCCGCAACGTGAAATGCGAACTCGGGCTTTCGAGAAAGGTATTGTAGCGGTAGGTGTTCCCACTGGAGCGGTTCGTGACGATCTCGTTTTCGCCGCGGCAGCGCACGAAGAGATTGTGCTCCACGAGGCCCGCGCCGTTCGAGAGCGCGAGGGCGCTCAGACCGAAACGGATCATCTCCGCCGTCGTGCCACCCGCGCTCGCGAAGTCGCGAAACTCGTTGTGATGCACCCAAAGCCGCCGCGCGACCTGGCTCCCCGTGCCGCCGACGGCGAGCATCGCGCCCACGGTTTTCTTGTCACGGAATTCATTAAAATCGATCTGCGCGTCGTCGCCGGCGACGGAGAGATACGCGCCGTCACCGGTGCATTGAAACACGTTTCTAGTGAACCGCACCTGCGCCGTCCCCGCGCCGATCGTGTTCTTGCCCGAGGCGTGGGTGAACATGAAGCCGCGGATCACGACGTGCTCCGCCGGTTCGACAACGCTGAAACCATTCGTGCCCGAAAGCTCCACGCCGCCGACACTCTCCGCCGCGATCGTGATCGGCTCCACCGCCGTGCCGCGCGCGCGCACCGTGATCGCGCCGCTCGTGACGTAGGCGCCATTCTTCAGCGTGATCGTGTCGCCCGGCGCCGCGGAAAAGATTTTCGATTTCAAGGCCGCGATGGAATCGACGACGTGTTCCGCGGCGACGCCACTGACGGATGCGGCCAAACAGAAAGTCGTGCCGGAAAAAATCCGGCCAAAGAAAGAAGGATGCGCCCAAACGAAGAGGTTCACAAAAACCAGCGAGGCGAATTGGCGGAGAAAGCCAAGTCCTTCGCCGAGAATTTCCGGCCGCTGATAGTT
>JANXSC010000153.1 GCA_025352845.1 Opitutaceae bacterium | reverse complement strand
CTTCGCCCACGAACTCGTCGCCGCGCACGGCGAGAGTTCCGCGCTCCGCGAGGTCGTCACGGGCGTCGAGCAGCGGCTGCATTTCCTCCTCGAAACCGGTCTCGGCTATCTGACCCTGGAGCGCGACTACGGCACGCTCTCCGGCGGCGAGGCGCAGCGCGTGCGGCTCGCGACGCAGCTCGGCATGGGGCTCATCGGCGTCATCTACGTGCTCGACGAGCCGAGCATCGGCCTGCACCCGCACGACAACCAGAAGCTCCTTGATACGCTCGTCGCCCTCCGCGATCGCGGGAACACCGTGCTCGTCGTCGAGCACGACGAGGATACGATGCGCCTCGCCGACGAGATCATCGAACTCGGTCCCGAGGCCGGCACTGAGGGCGGGCAGTTGTTGTTTCAAGGCACGCCCGAGGCCTGCATGAAATTGTCGGCCAGAGAATCCCGCACCGGTCCGTATCTCGCGCGCAAACTTTCCGTCGTCCGCGACGCGAAACTCAAGGAGCCCGACGGCGCGTGGCTCACCGTGCGCGAAGCCCGCGCGAATAATCTCCGCGGCATCGACGCGAAATTCCCCGTCGGCCTGCTCACGTGCGTCACGGGCGTCAGCGGCTCCGGCAAGAGCACGCTCGTCCTCGACATTCTCGCCGCCGCCGCCGCGCGCAAACTCAACGGCGCGAAAACCATCCCCGGCAAACACCGACACTTGGAGAACCTCGATTTCTTCGAGAAACTCGTGCAGGTCGATCAGGAGCCCATCGGTCGCAGCCCGCGCTCCAACCCCGCGAGCTACGTCGATCTCCTGCCGCTGCTCCGCGACCTCTACGCGCAGGTGCCGCTCGCCAAGGTGCGCGGCTACAAGCCGAGCCGTTTCTCGTTTAACGTCCGCGGCGGTCGCTGCGAGCGCTGCCAGGGCGACGGCGCCATCAAGCTCGACATGCAGTTCATGCCCGACGCCTACGCGCCGTGCCCGAGCTGCGCCGGCCGCCGCTTCAACCGCGAGACGCTCGAGATCCTCTTCCACGGCCAGTCTATCGCCGATGTGCTCGACCTCACCGTGCGCGAGGCGATCAAACTCTTCCGCAATATCCCGCGCGTGATGGACAAACTCGCGACCCTCGACGCCGTGGGTCTCGGCTACCTCACGCTCGGCCAGTCGGCCACGACGCTCTCCGGCGGCGAAGCCCAGCGCATCAAGCTCTCGCTCGAACTTAGCAAACGCCAGCAGGGCTCGACGCTCTACATCCTCGACGAGCCCACCACCGGCCTGCACTGGACCGACATCCAGAAGCTGATGGACCTGCTCTTCAAACTCCGCGACGCCGGCAACACCGTAATCGTGATCGAGCACAACCTCGACGTGATCAACCTCGCCGACTGGCTCATCGACCTCGGCCCCGGCGGCGGCCGCGCCGGCGGCGACCTCCTCTACGCCGGCCCGCGCAACGAGATCGAATCGTGCGAGCGCTCACTCACGGGAATGGCGCTAAAACGGTGGAGCGCGTTGACCGCAACGCGCTGAGTGTTCGTTTCAGTCTCCAGCCGAAATCGAGTTTGACGATCCAATGTAAGCCGGCATCTTACCCCACGTGACGACCTGCATCTCCAGTAAAGGCCAGTTAGTTCTCCCGGCAAAAATCCGCCGGCAGGATGGGATCGAGACCGGCCAGGAATTCAAGATCGAGCGCCTCGACCGCGGCGAATACCGGCTCACCCGCCACACACCGCCGCCGAATGAGGGCCTGACGGATTGGCTTCTTGCGTGCCCGGAAAAGGATTTCTTTGTTCCGGTTGAGTCAGAGTCCACCGATACTTTGTGACCTACTTGGTCGACGCCAACGTCCTCAGCGAGGCAACCAAGCAGGTGCCGGACGTCGCAGTGATCGACTGGCTGCGAAACCACGAACGCGAGATCGCCGTGGATCCGATCATTCTGGGTGAAATCCAGTTTGGCATTCTGCTTTTGCCGAAAGGCAAACGGCGGCTACGGCTGGAGCGTTGGTTCGCCGAGGGTGTCGGCCGAATCCACTGCCTGCCGTGGGAGGCGGCCACCGGCTTGCGTTGGGCGAAGCTCCTCGCCGCGCTGCGCGCCGCCGGAAACGCAATGCCGATCAAGGATAGCATGATCGCCGCGACCGCTTTGTCCCACGGTCTCACCGTCGTTACACGCAACAGCCGCGATTTTGCGAAGGCCCAAGTGCGGGTGGTGAATCCGTTCGCCTGATTGATGGTCCGCTGGCCCTCCTGCCACAACTAAAGAAGCCAATTCGTGTGTCTGACCGTCAGCCGTCTTTGCGCCTCGCGTTCGGAAATAGGCTCATTGAGCGTCGATCTACCCCTATGAAAATTATCCCGGTATTGGTGCGCTTTGGTGTTCAGCTTTTGGCCGCGACCCTTTGCGCGCGCGCCGCGCATCCGTTTCTCTGCGCCGATTCGGCTGGCAACAAAGTCGCAATCGTTTCGGCGGCGGGCGTCGTCGAGTGGGAGTATCCCTGCAAGCATCCGCAGGATGTCTGGGCGCTGCCCAACGGAAACTTTCTCATCTGCTACGAGACCGGGGCGGCGGAGCTGACTCGCGCGAAGCAGATCGTGTGGGAATACAAGGCGGGCGAAAAGACCGAGGTTCACGCATGCCAGCCATTGCCCGACGGGCGCGTGCTGATCGTCGAAGCGGGGCCGAGCCGGATCATCGAGGTGGACCGCGCGGGAAAAATCGCGAAGGAGATCAAGCTCGAGGTGCCGGCGGCGCCGGTGAAGCTGCACAACCAGTTTCGCGGCGTGCGCAAAACGCAGGCGGGGCATTACCTCGTCTCGCGCAAAGGTGAGAACCAGATCGAGGAGCTTGATGGGAATGGAAAATCGCTGCGCCGCGTTCCGGTCCCGGGCGATATTCACGAAGTGCTCCTGCTACCGAACGGCCACATTTTGGTTTCCTGCGGTGACGGGCACAAGGTCGTCGAGTTCGATGCGGCGATGAAAGTCGTGTGGTCGCTCGACGAAAACGAAGTGCCCGGAAATCCACTGCGCCTCATGGCGGGTTTCCAGCGCCTGCCGAACGGCAACACGATTTTCTGCAATTATCTCGGCCACGGTCATCTCGGCCAACAGCCGCACTTTTTTGAAATCACGCGCGACAAGAAAGTCGTGTGGGAGTTCGCCGACCACGCGCACTTCAAAACGATCAACCAAATCCAGTTACTCGACTTCCCGGGCGACGTGACCAAGGGCGAAATTCTCCGCTAACTTTATCCCCAGAAATTTATCCCCCATGAAAATCCCCATCCTCCTCACTGCCCTCGTTTTTTCCGGCGCACTGGGCGTGCGCGCCGCCGACAACTTCAAGCCCGAGCCGGGCTT
>JANXSC010000147.1 GCA_025352845.1 Opitutaceae bacterium | reverse complement strand
GATGAAATTCCGCACGGAGCCACATCATGGGATCGCCTCCCCGTTCCGCCGCGCGCAACTCGCGCTCCGAGCCCATGCGGTAACAAAGCACGCCGGCGATTCCGGCAGCGGCTAGGACGACCAAGAGCGTGAGCACCCGATAGTTCATGGGCGAACGTGCGCCCGGGCATCGATACTTGCGACGTAAGTCGCGACCATTTTTTGCCGCGAATTTTCGTTCTTCGTCTTTGCGGCGGTGAAGCCAACCAAGCCGCTGCCGGCGGTGATCACGACTGCTGCGAGCATCCAACCGGCCAGATGGATTCGGAGATAGGCGCTCCATGACTCGCCGCCAGCGCGGCGCGCGGTTTCGATTCGCTGCCAGACGTTCGTGCGGAAGTTCGGGGAGGATGTTGGCGTGACACGCCACGACCGGAGAACGCGAGAGAGAGGATCGTCAGATTGCATATGGTGAATGGTTTCCTGCTACTACACCTCACGGGCGAAAATCCCTCGAACTTTCGCACAAGGGAGAGGACTCATCTATGACGGGAAAGGACACGGAGGGCAACGCGGCAAGTGCGACCGAATCTGGCCGGTCATCTCCATGTGCCGAAAGATTTTTCAAGGGTTTGGGTGGTGTGAGGTGTAGTAGGCGGTGACGACGCTTCTCCGAACACATGAAATTCCGCCTTCTGTTCCTTTGTTTGATCACCGCTTTGGCGGCACGCGCCGAGGACAAGCTGACGCTCGCGCGTGTGCTCAAGGATGTGGGTGAGCAGCATCCGCAGGTGCGAGCCGCGCAAGCGCTCGCCGCCGCTGAGCGCGAAAGGATTCCGCAGGCTTCTGCGTGGGACGATCCCACGGTCGGCATCGAGCACATGCGTCGCGACAACCTGCGCATTCTGCGGGCTGATGAAACGGAATTCAGTGTGTCGCAAAAATTGCCCGTGACCGCACAGCGGCGTCAACGCGTCGCCCTCGCCAAGGCGGAGGCGGCGGTTGCCGACAGTCGCGTGTCGGCGCAGGTGACGCCGTTGGTCATTCAGGCGACGGACGCGTTCTATCGACTGGTGCGTGCGCGGGAATTGCTCGAGCTTACCCGGAGCAACGACGAAATCCTCGCTCGCGCCCTTTCCGCCGTCCAGGCGCGACTCGCCAGCGGCACCACGGACGTGACCAGCGTGCTGCTCGCCGAAACCGAACGCGCGCGTCTCCAGGAGCCGGTGATTGCATTGGAGAGGGAAATTGCCGAGGCGACGACAATGCTGAATACGCTGCGCAACTTGCCGCCCGAATCTGCAATCGGTGCGCTCGATGCCAACGCCGGACCGGCCGCTGCGGCGCTCGGCACCTTTGAATCCCTGCGCGACCGCGCGCTCACCTATCGGCCGGAGTTGCGTGCCGCCGATGCACAAGTCACTGCCGGCGACCGCGCGACCGATGTGGCCCGTGCGTGGCTGCCCGATCCCGAGGTCATGGTGCGAGCGCGGCATATCCGTGGGAGCAATAATCCAATCAGCGAATACGACACCGGCATCGCGATCAGCCTGCCGTGGATCAATCGCGGCAAGTATCGCGCGCGCGTGCGCGAAGCCCAGCGCCGGCGCGATGCGGCCGAACTCGATGTTGCGTTGCTGCGCTCCCAGACCGTCGCCGAGCTGCGCGATGCGTGGACGCGCCATGAATCGGCGACGCGCTCCGTGGCGCTCTACCACGACCGCCTCCTGCCGCTCGCCGAACGTTCGCTCGACGCGGCGAGCACGGGGCTTGATAGCGGCAAATCAGGAATTCTCGAATTGGTGTCTGCGCAAAAGAATCTGCGCGAAGTGCGCAATGCGCTCGCCGATGCGCAATCCGAACGCGCCCGCGCGCTCGCCGTCATCGGCGCCATGACCGGCCAAAACTTTTTCACGCTTCCATGAACGCAAAATCCCTTTCCATCGCAGTCATCACCGGAGTGCTCGGTCTCGGCGTCGGCTGGTTCGTCGCCCATCGCGGCAATGCCGATCACGATCACGCCCACGAAACCTCCGGGACCGCTAAGCCCGGCAAGAAGGCGACCTACCAGTGCCCGATGCATCCGTGGATCAAGTCGGACAAGCCTGGCTCCAAATGCACGATCTGCGGCATGGAGCTCGTGGTCGCGGGCACCGCGGGTTCCGGGGAAACGCCTCCCGGTGTAGTCTCGCTCTCGCCTTCGACGATCACCGTGCTCGGCGTTAAGACGGAGGTCGCGGCGAAACGTCCATTGGAGCGCACGGTGCGGGTGGCGGGGATGGTGGACGACGACGATACGAAGCACCGCTTTCTCACGGCTTACGTCCCCGGTCGCGTGGAGCAGCTCCACGTCAATTTCGTTGGCGCGGAGGTGAAGGAAGGCCAGCCGCTCCTCACGATTTACAGTCCCGACCTGCTGAGCGCACAGCGCGAATTTTTGCAAATCGTGAAAGGCGGCGAGAGCACGGCCCCGGCCGTGCGTCCCGCACGCGAACGGCTGCGCGGTTTGGGCTTAACGAACGAGCAAATTGAAAAGCTGATCGCGAGTGGCGAGCCGGAGCAATCGACCACGCTCTACTCACCCGCGACCGGGACCATCATCACGCGGGGCGCGTATCCCGGCCAGTCGGTCGCGGCGGGAGACAAGCTTTTCGAAATCGCCGATTTTTCCACGATGTGGTTTCAGTTCGAAGCTTACGAACAGGACCTCGCATGGATTAAAGTCGGGCAACGCGTCGAGGTCACCACACGGGCGGTGCCGGGCAAGGTGTTCGCGGCGAAGGTGTCGTTTATCGATCCCAATTTTAATGAGATGACACGCGTGACGCGCGTCCGCGTGGAGTTGCCAAATCCGTCGGTCGGCGAAGGCGCGGAGGCGCGTCGCGAAATTCCTCACCGCGTGTTTGGCGAAGGCATCGTGCATGTCGAAGCGCCCGCCGTTCTCACCGTGCCGCGCACGGCGGTGCTCAACGCGGGTAACGGCTCGGTCGTTTACGTGGACCTAGGCGCGAACAGTTACGAGCAGCGCCGAATCAAGCCGGGCCGTCTCGGCGACGATTTCATGGAGGTGCTCGAAGGTGTGAGTGAGGGCGACGCCATCGTGACGCAGGGCAATCTGTTGATCGATGCGCAGGCGCAGCTCAGTCATGAAGCGACCGCCCACGCCTCGCATAGCGATAAACCGATGCCGGCCACGAAAGAGCCCGGCGCGATGCCGTCACCACTGTCCGCCGCCGAAACACCCGACGCCGTGCCGATGGAGCGATTGGCGAGCCTTGTAGCTGCGGCATCGGCAGGCGCGGACGCGCTCGCGAGCGATGACTTCGCGCGCTACCAAACCGTCTTTCCGAAACTGCACGATGCGAGCCGCGACCTGAAACTTCCGGCGCTCGAAAAAGGCGCGGACCTCAAGGCCGCGCGCCGCTCCTTCGAAGTATGGAGCACGACGGTCGCAGACCTCGCACGACCCCACCGGGAGCATCTCGGCATCAAAGTCTATCAGTGCCCGATGGCGCCCGTGCTCAAAAAAGGGCGTTGGGTGCAGAAAGACGGACCGCTGAAGAATCCCTTCTTCGGTTCTTCAATGCTCACCTGCGGCTCGGAACTCAACTGACCTGGAGAACGCACCCGTGATCAACGCCCTCATCGCATGGTCGATGCGCAATCGATTCCTCGTCCTCACCGGCACCCTCCTGCTCCTCGGCTGGGGCTGGTTCGCGGTCAAACAGGTGCCGATCGATGCCATCCCGGACCTGAGTGAAAACCAGGTCATCGTCTTCGCCGACTGGGAGGGCCGGAGC
>JANXSC010000140.1 GCA_025352845.1 Opitutaceae bacterium | reverse complement strand
TCGCCTCCCGCACACCCAGAAAACCTGCAAACACTCTCACGCGCACAAGTCCCTCATCGAAAATAACCGTCCTCGCTTCCCACCGGCGTAAATCTTCCTCCGCCCCGCCGCCTTCAAGTCCGACGGGCTGCTAGGCCGCGGTGCTGCGGATTTTCGGCGCGGTGGCCTCGGCGGTCACTATGACCGATGGCGCGCCGCAGTCGTCGACCGCCAACATCGCGCTCGGCAGCTTCGAGCAGTTCGCCTTCACGCCCCTCACTCAGTCCGCCGGGGCCGATGCCCTTGGCGCGACCACCCCGTGCACCGCCTCCGGGAAAGGCGCGTGGAGTTTTTCGATCTTCGCGGACAACTCGCGCTTCAAGTTCGACCTGCCCGGCGGCGGCGAGGTGAAGGGCACCAACACGCGCGTGACCGTGCCCTATGTCCGCCAGCTCATGCCAAAGATTTCCATCCGCGGGGTGTTCGCCGCGCAATACTCCGACATCGAAGGGGTGAAGAGTTATGGCCCGGCCCTCACGCTCGGTGTGCCGTTCTCATTCCGCGAATTTTCGCAGAGCGGACCCTGGCACTGGGCCGTGACGCCCAACGTCGCCGTGAGCTACGACCACTTGAAGGACTCGACCGTCGGGAAACACGGCTCGAACTTTCACGGCACGACCGGCGTGACGAACCTGATTGAAAAGCGCCTGCGCCCGGATCTGTCGTGTCGCTTGCCAGCCAGATGAGCTATCACCACACGCTGTCGGCCAACCTGGATTTCCCCCCGCCGCAGTTTGAGAAAATCAGCCAGTGGGTGCTGAAGAACGGCGGGCGGGCCCGCTGGAATTTCGCGGACCGCTGGACGGGCGATGGTTTCGTCGTCGACACGCGCTTCCTCCGCGCCGCGCAGGTGAAAAATTTCCAGAGTTACGGCCTCGGTGCCTCCTACCGGGTCCTGAAAAACTTCTTCGTCGGCCTGAACGGCAAAATCGAGGACGGCCACCGTTACTCCGGCTGGGACGCGGGATTATCTTCGACTTGGAATTTTTGATCTGCGCATACGGCCTCGATGCTATTGTAGACCGCCGCAAAACTTCAGTTGCGCGATCAGCCGGTGGACATTTTCCGGGCCGATTCGGTCGGTGATGACGGAGCGGGGATAGTTGGGCTCCACGTCGAGGCGCACACCGGCCTCGGTGCCGGGGCGGACGAAATCCTCCACGAAATCCATCCCGCCGCGCGCCCGCATCCACCGCCAGTAGGGATCGGGGTCTTCGGACTCGATCACGATTTCGGCGCGGAGGAAGATGTGGCAATAGAGCGTGAGGTCGCGAAACGAGGCGAACCACGTGGGTGGCGTCACCAGTTGATCTCGGATGATAAGGGACATCGCGCGGGAGAAATTAACGCTGTCAGCCTAACAACGGCACAAGCTACAGGGAGTTGAACGCAGATTTCGCGCCACGGTGCCGGTGAAATTTACCTTTTGTCGGTGGCGCTCCGCGCTCATGCGTGGTTGCTTCCCCTTTCCAATCCATGACTTCACTGCGCACGCCCGTCCTCCTTGTCATCCGTGATGGCTGGGGCAAGAACCCTGATGCCTCGCAAAATTCGACCAACGCCGTCTTCCTCGCGAAGAAGGCCTGCGACGACCGTCTGCACGCGAAATACCCGCACACGCTCATCGCGGCCTCGGGCCTCGACGTGGGCCTGCCCGCCGGTGTGATGGGCAACAGCGAGGTCGGCCATGAAAATATCGGCGCAGGCCGCATCGTCGATCAGGAGCTCGTGCGGCTGAACAAGCTTTTTTCCGACGGCAAACTCGCGGGCAACGCCGTGTGGCGCGCCGCCATCGCGCGTGTGAAGTCGCGGCCCGGTGCGCGGCTGCACCTCATGGGTATCGTGAGCGACGCGGGCGTGCACGGGATGCTCGATCATCTCTACGGAATTTTGCGGCAGGCCAAGGCCGAGGGGCTCGGCACGGGGCAGGTGTGCATCCATGCGTTTACCGACGGGCGCGACACGCCGCCGAGCAGCGGGCTCGGCTACGTGCAGCAGGTCGATGCGCAGTGCCGCGCGATCGGCATCGGCGCGATCGCGAGCGTGTGTGGGCGCTTCTGGGCGATGGACCGCGACAACCGCTGGGAGCGCGTCAGCAAAGCCTACTTCATGCTCACGGGCAAAAAGGCCGACGCCACCGCACCGAGCGCCGCCGCCGCCGTGCAGGCCTACTACGACAAAC
>JANXSC010000139.1 GCA_025352845.1 Opitutaceae bacterium | reverse complement strand
GCTCTCTCCGGACAACGCCGCGGCCCACGCGCAGCTCGGCCTGCTGCTCGCGCGCGCCGAGCGGCTCGACGCGGCGGCGCAACATTTGCGCGAGGCGGTGCGGCTCGCGCCCGCTGATGCCGACGCGCACGCGAATCTTGGCAACGTCCTCCTCCTGCAAGGCCGTGCGCGCGACGCCATCGAGCACTACGAGGCCGCGCTCCGCCTGCGCCCCGGCGATGCGCGCCTCACCGAGAGTCTCTCGGTCGCGCGCGCTGCGTTGCGTTAGCCGGACTCCGACCGGAGACTGTCAGACGAAGCGATGCTTTGCACCCGCTCGGGTTGACACGACTATGAGTGACTTTCCCTGCCATGAACAACCTCACCCGTCAGACCCTCTCCATGCTCAGTGTCGTCGTTGCCGCCGCATTCTGGCTGTCATCGCCGGTCCGCGCCCAGCAAGCCTCGGACTCCGCCTCCGCTGCGGACCTCGCCAAATACGACAAGAACAAAAACGGCCGACTCGATCCTGAGGAAGTCGTCGCGCTGCGCGCCGATCAGGCCAAGGCCGCCACCTCCGTGGCCTCGCGGCCCGCTTCCACGGCGGCCGACGAAGTGATCGAACTCTCGCCCTTTCAAGTGACTGGAGCAGCCGACCGCGGCTACCTCGCCGCCAACACCCTCTCCGGCACGCGCCTCAACTCGAAGATCGAGGATCTCGGCGCCTCCATCACGGTCGTCACAAAGCAGCAGATGCTCGATACCGCCGTCCTCGATATCAACGACATCTTCCTCTACGAGGCGAACACCGAGGGCACGGGCAATTTCACCTCGTTCAGCGTCGACCGCAGCGGCGGCGTCAACGACAGCGTCCAGAGCGGCCCGCAGACCGCCAACCGCATCCGCGGCCTCGATTCCGCCAACACCGCGCGCGGGAATTTCGCGAGCAACAGCAGCATCCCGATCGATCTCTACAACACCGACGCCGTCGAAATCAGCCGCGGCCCCAACTCGAATATCTTCGGCCTCGGCAACACCGCCGGCACCGTGAACATCATCGGCACGCAGGCGAATCTCACGCGGGCTATATCCACTTTCATGGCGCGCGTGGACAGCCGTGGCGGCTTTCGCACGAGCCTCGATCTTAACCGCCCGCTTCTGCGCAACAAACTCGCGCTGCGTCTCTCCGCCGTTTACCAAGATACGGCCTACGAGCGGAAACCCTCGAAAGACGAAACCAAGCGCCAGCAAGGCGCGGTGACCTACAAGCCTTTTTCCAAGACGACCATCCGCGGCACCTACGAGTCGTATCACAGCTACGCCCGGCGCCCCAACTCCCAAACCCCGCGCGACGCCGTCACCTACTGGAACGCCGTCGGCCGCCCCGTGTGGGATCCGACGACGCAGATCGTCACGTTCGCGAACGGCACGACTTCCGGCCCCTACACCAAGGCGCAGGACGGCAATCTTCCGCTCGGGCTCCTCGCGCAGGGCACCGGTTTCTACAACCGCCCCAGCATCTACGTGGACAACGGCGCGATCCAATTTTGGAGCGTCAACAACACCGGCACGCTTCCCGCCAATGGCATCCCGACGCCGGACAATCCCAACACCAACCTCCGCTTCCTCGAAAGCGGCACCGATCTCCAGCGCCTGCGCGGCTCGCTCTTTCCGCTCTACGTCACGCCGAGTCTCACGAGCAAATCGCTCTACGACTGGTCGGCGGTGAACTTCGTCGCGCCCAACTACAACAAGGACAAGGCCGACATCTACACCTTCGAGTTCGAGCACATCGTCCTCCAGACGCGGAACCAATTGCTCGCCGCCCGCGTCGGCTGGTTCCGCGAGGATGCCGACAGCTACAGCCGCAACTTCATCGGCGGCAACAACGCCGTCCTCTACGTTGACGTAAACACCAAGCTCCTCGACGGCCGCGCCAATCCTTATTTTCTGCGGCCCTACCTCGCCGCGTCCGAACCCACGCTCTTCAACCGGCCGAACGTAAACGATATCGAGAGCGCCGACCTCGCCTACCAGCTCACGCCCACGAAACTCCCCCGCTGGCTCTCGTGGATCGGCCAGCAAAAACTCGCCGCGCACGGCGAGGTCCGCCGCATCGACACCGCCACGTTCCGCTACCGCGACTTTATTCTCGACGACCACACGTGGGGCAATCCGCTCAACCGGTCCGGTCCGACCGCCACGCGCGCTTACTACAAATATTACGTTGGCGACAACCAAGGCCAGAACATCGACTACGCCCCGCCCCCGATCTACGGCCTCGGCGGCCGGAATAATTTCACGTGGTTCAACGCCCTCACCAACCAATGGGTCAACGAACCCTCGCTGATCGGCGAAGGCGGCGTCACACCCTCCAACCGCACCCGCCGCGAAATCCGCACGCAGTCGCTCGCCACGCAGAATTTCTTCCTCGATAACCGCGTCGTCACCACCTTCGGCTGGCGCAAGGACAAGAACCGCAGCCGCGACTCCAACGGCGCGACCATCGACCCCGCCACCGGTCTCCCCAATTACGACGCCCTGAAAATCTGGGGCCCGTGGGTCGAGAAAGCTGGCGACACCAAGACCGCCGGCGCCGTCGTGAAGCCGTTCACGTGGCTCAGCCTGCATGTCAACAAGTCCGACAGCTTCCAGCCCGCGTCCACCGCCTACAATCTCTTCGGCGCCGTGCTGCCCAACCCCACTGGCAAGGGCAAGGACTACGGCGCGGCGTTCAGCCTCTTCGACGGGAAGCTCTACGTGAAGCTCAACAAATACGACAACACCCAGAAAAATTCCCGCTCTGGCGACGCCGGCATCGTGGCGACGCGTGCCATCCGCATGGACACCGGCCGCAGTGGCGCCGGCAACGACTCATTCAACTTCGAGACCTGGGCCACCGTCCTCGTCAACTCGCGCTTCGCCGTGCAAGGCGTCACGCCCACCGCCACGCAGACCTCCGCCGCAGTCGCCAAAATCATGAGCCTGCCCGAAGGCTTCCTCGACACGCTCGTCGGCAAGAGCATCGCCGAGACCTCCGACATCGCGGCCAAAGGCCTCGAACTTGAGGTGAATTATAATCCGATCCGCAACTGGACGCTCAAGGCCACCGGCGCGCAGCAAATCTCGATCGACACCAACATCTCGCCCACGCTTCAGCAATACCTCGATTCGCGCCTCCCGATTTGGACGACGGTCAAGGACGATGCCGGGTTGAACTGGTGGACGAGTTCCATCGGCAGCGGTGGTGCTCCGGTAAATTTCTACACGGGCAACGTCTCCGCCCCGCTCAAGCTCGCCATCGCGAATCAGGGCAAACCCCGCACGCAGGTGCGCGAGTGGCGCTTCAACGCGCTCACGAATTACAACTTCACCGAGGGCCGGCTGAAAAATTTCGGCGTCGGCGGCGCCGTCCGCTGGGAAGATAAGGCCGCCATCGGTTTCCGCGGCGCCGCGCCTGAGTCCGACGGCGTCGTCCGCACGCTCGACCGCGACAAGCCCGTCTTCGACAAATCGCGCTACTACATCGACGCCTCCGCGAGCTACAACCTGCGCTTCGCGAGCAACAAAATCCGGGCGCGCATCCAGCTCAATGTGCGCAACGTCTTCGAAAAGGGCCGCCTGCAAGCCATCGCCGTCAACCCCGACGGCGCGCCCTTCGCCTACCGCATCATCGACCCGCGTCAGTTTATTCTGACGACGACGTTCGACCTGTAGCAGGGCGGGGTCGCCGAACCCCGCCGTCCGGCAAGGCCAATTCGGAGCGCGCCGCCTGGAAATCGGCCGAGGCCGTGCTGCGCCAGCGCATCAAGGACGATCCCGCGGAATTGTATTACCAAATCGAACTGGCAACGAGGCTGGCGTGGCTGGACCAACGCGAGGAGGCCACCCGGCTCGTCGCGGCGATTGAGGCCGTGTGGAAGGTAGATCTCCGGCGTGGCCGGTCGCAGGCGCAGCTCAGTTTCTTGCAACTGCGGCCGACGCCGGGCGTAGCGCGGTCAGCCTGACCGCGTTTTCCGACCCAGCACGGTCAGGCTGACCGTGCTACGCTGCGGCACGCTTCCTCTCAATGAAGCGGGCAAGAAAGTGAGATGCGCCCCCGGGCGCAGGCGCTGGCACTTTTCTATCCCGGGATGGGCGACGCGAAGCAGGCCGCGGCGTATCTGCCGGGGCTGATCGACCGCACGCCGTTCGTGACGCGCCACCCCATCCCGCTCGATCCGTGATGGGACAAGATTCGCGGCGCGCCGGAGTTTGTGGCGCTGCTGAAGGAGCCGGCGGCGAAGAAGTAGTCGCCGGTAAACACGAGCGAACGTTGAGCGTTGATCGTCCGCAGACGGGCGGCACAGTGGCCGGTCCATGATTGGTCTTCACGAAGGCAAGGGTGCCAAAGTCAAAAAGCCGGCGGAGCGCACATTTACGCTGGGGCTCGACGTGGTCGCGTGCCAGCCGCGGATCTGGCGGCGGCTGGTCGTGCGCGAGTCGATGTGGCTCTCGCGGCTGCACGACGCCATCCAGATCGCCTTCGACTGGTTCGACTACCAGACGCACGCCTTCAACCTCGACGATCAGCGCTTCGGCAATCCGCTCAAGCGCGACGAAATGGCGATCGAGGACGACCGCGACGTGACCATCACCGACCTCGACCTCGAGCATCGCGGGCGCATCACCTACGGCTATCACTTCGGCGACGGCTGGCAGATCGACCTCAAGATTGAGAAGGTCGGCGATGTGGAGAAGGGCGTGCATTATCCGGTGTGCATCGGCGGCGAGCGCGCAGGCCCGCCGGAAGACTGTGGCGGCATCGAGGCGTTTCACGACATGCTCGCGTGCATCCAGGAACCCCACACCGAACTCGGCCGCGAATGGATCGAGTGGCTCGGCCCCGACTACGATCCCGAGGAGTGCAGTCTGGGGAAGATCAACAAGGCGCTGAAAAAACTGGGGAAGTAGGCACGGGCCCCGCGGGGAGAATGCACTTTGTCGTAACGCGGAGCTTCAGCCCGCGTTTCAGTGGCGAGGGCGCGGGCTGAAGCACCGCGCTACGTCGCGCGGCTGGTTTCGTTCACCCGTTCGGTCCTGCTCGGCGTGCGCTTCACGTGCGACCAGCGCCACGACGAGACCTCCGACCAGCTCCCGACCTTGAGGCTCACGGTGATGGTGTCGCCGACGGCGAAGTCGTCCCGATCGGTGCGCAGGATGCGGAAGCCCCAGTGCGGCGCGCGCCCGGGATCGAGCGGCCCCGAACTCAGTCGGAGATCGTCGTCCACGAGGACGCGAAAATAGATCGCATAGCCATCGAGCCGGCCGGCATGCACGACGGTGCGGGTGAAGGTGACTTCGGGCGGGAGCGCGGACTCGTTGACCGTGTGCAGATCGATCGTGAGCGCAGGCGCGGCTTCGGTGAGGAAGTGCTCGACGAGGGAGAGGTCGCTGCTGCGGACCTGATAGTAGGTCGGCTCTTGCGGGCGCTGGCGCTCCAGCACGGCGTAGTCGTAGCCGTGGACTTCGAGTTCCCAAATAAACGGCACGTGGCGCTGGTCGCGGATCTTGACCGGCTCGCAGTAAAACTCGAAGCGACTCGGCAGGATGAGTCCGTCGGGCTTGAGCAGGCGGTCACGCAGATCGCAAACGTTGGCGACCATTGCCTCGTCGAAAAGACAGTCGCCCATCTGCTCATGCACGATTACATCGACGCGTTCGGAGAGGGAAAGCTCCGTGCTGTGGGTGTCGATGAACTCGACGCGCTCGATGCGGTTGGCCTGCGCGAGGGTGCGCGCGGTGTCCAAGATCGAAGAGTGATCGATGGCGTAAACCTTGGCCGCGCCGCGGCGAGAAGCGAGTGCGGCGAGGATGCCCGTGCCCGTGCCGAGATCGATCACGCGATCGCCGGGCTGGATGTGGCGCTGGATCGCGGCGCGGTAGAATTCCATCCGGGGCTTGTCGGCCAGCATGCGCTCCTGCTCGTAGAAGTCGGAAAAGTAGCGGCCGTTGAACTCGCGGTAGCGCTCGGCGGGCGAAAGCGTGCGCCGGAAAAGGCGGCTGACCGCAGAGAGGACGCGGGCACCGAGGCGTCGCAGAGTGTGGAGGGACATGGGTTTTCCGCCCGATAAGCGTGGCGGGTTGAAGACCCTGCGCCCCGGAAAGGCCGACTGCAACAGGAAGCGTCGGCACGCCAAATTTGGCGGAGAGGGATATGGCGGGATCCAAGGGACGTAGGCGGTTGAGAGCGAGGGGGCGTTGTCGCAGTCGTTGCGATGAGGGTTACAGGAAGTGAGGTCAGCCCGATGCCTGCGGTGGCACGGGCTGAAATCCACGGGCAATATGCCCGTGCCACTCCCTACGATGACCACACTTCCTGTTGAATCCTTTCGAGGGAAAGACGAATAAAGCTTCTCGCGGGGTATATGGGCGCGATTAGCTATTTCCTCGTTCAATGCTGCGCCACAAAATCAACCCAAGCCTCGAACTGCGTCTGCTCCAACCGGCGGACGCGGGCGAGTTATTCGCTTTGATTGACACGGATCGCGCGCGGCTGCGGGAGTGGCTGCCGTGGGTGGATGACACGAAGAAAATTCATCACAGCGAAAAGTTCATCGCGAAGGCGCTGAAGGAGCGGGCGGAGACGCGCGCGTTTACCTCTGGCATTTGGTCGATGGGACGGCTCGTTGGGGTGATTCGGCACAATCGGATCGACTGGGCGAACCGGGTGACTTTTCCGACCTACTGGCTCGTGTCGAGTGAGCAGGGGCGGGGGCTGATGACGCAGTGTTGTCAGGCGTTCTACGCGCACGCGTTCGAGCAGTTGAAAGTCCATCGCGTGATTGTCGCGGTCGCGACGGAAAATCTCCGCGGACAGGCGCTCCCGCGGCGGCTCGGTTTCAAGCAAGTGAGCCCGCTGAAAAACGCCGAGTGGTTGCACGATCGTTGGGTCGAGCACACGATCTACAGTCTGCTCACACCACACGCGCCGCCTGGAGCGTTTTGATGTGGATCCTGGACTGGGCGCGCGAGACCGACCGAGCTGCAACGCAAACGAGCGCTCCAACAGGCAGATTCGCTCGGCGCTTATCGGCTAATACCAATCGCCCATGATTTCTAGACCTTTGGTTCAGGTGTAGCCGAGGTCGCTGACCTCGGTCCGGGGTCGGCGACCCCGGCTACATCGGGCGGAAATAAGTCCAATTCTCACGGGACGTTTGTATAAGAGGGCGTCTAAAAAAGGATCCCGATGCTTGTCATTCTGAGCGGAGCGAAGAATCCAACAAGAGATCCGCACCTCTGAAAACGCCGCGTTGATCCAAGTGGATTCTTCGCGTCGCTCAGAATGACAGACCTTTTTTGGACGCCCTCTACGGTTCCGAGATCGTTTCTGAGTTTATTCCCCGACCCACGCACGCGCGTTGTAGAAGAGTTTCATCCACGGCGAATCCTCGCCCCATTCGTTCGGGGACCAACTCATGCAGGCGCTGCGGAAGACGCGTTCGGGGTGGGGCATCATGATCGTGACGCGGCCGGTGGTCGTCGTGAGCGCGGTCATGCCTTGGGGGGAGCCGTTCGGGTTGAGCGGGTATTGCTCGGTGGCTTCGTGGTGGTTGTTGACGAAGCGGGCGGCGACGAGGCCGGAGATGTTGCACGCGTTCATCGCGGTAGGGTCGGAAAACTCGGCGTAGCCTTCGCCGTGCGCGACCGCGATCGGGATCACGGATCCTTCCATGCCGGCGAAAAG
>JANXSC010000090.1 GCA_025352845.1 Opitutaceae bacterium | reverse complement strand
TACATCCGTCCGACTTCGGGCCGACTCCTGCGGCAAGCTCTTCGGCTCCTGTCCTCGGAGTCGGCCAGGGCATCCAAAGCGCCTTTGTCTCTCATAACTTAATTTACCCGATCCGCTGTCCAACGATCGGGGTCCACCTCAGAGGAAGGGCGCGCAGAGCGCTCTCCATCTCATTTAAAGCCGCACTGGCGGCGTCGGGAGATAGTCCATTTTCAAACCGACGGAGAAATTTCATCAGCGCTTCCAGCGACAAACTTTGCCGAACTTCTGTGCCACCGACTGATAAGGAACGATGCGTAACATCAGGCTGGGCTGGCTTTCGTTTCGCGGTCTCTCCGGCGGGAAACAGAAAAAATAACAATGCCGCTGCGATACCCAGCACCCCAAATATCACTCTCCACGTCTTTTTTCTAGGATTGGACATTCTCCCGCTAGGAACCACGTGCATCGGTGCAGTGACACAAACCCGACTGATACCTGCAACGGCAATTGTTCTGATGGACTATCTCCCAAGTGGAAGCCCCGCGCGCGACTATTGACGCGCCGCTTTGCATCCCCGACAACTGCGCGTCCTTACCTGATGAGCAACGGCCCCGGCCAGTCCCACCCTCCCGCCTCCGCGATCGCCACCACGATCAAGCCGACCGATCTCCGCGGCATCCTGAAATACGTGCCGCGCTTTCAGGGCCAGATTTTCATCGTCGCCGTCGACGGGTCGATCGTAGCCGACGACAACTTCGGCAACCTCCTCGTGGATCTCGCCGTGCTCCGCTCGCTCGGGATCAAGATCGTGATTGTCCACGGCCTGAGTCATCAGCTCAAGGAACTCTCCGCCGCGCGGAACATCGCGATTTCAAATTCCGACGGCACGGGCGTGACCGATGCCGCCACACTCGATCTCGCGATCCGCGCCTCCTCGCGCGCCTCGCACGCGATCGTCGAGGGCCTGACGCAGAACGTGCTGAAATGCGCCACGACCAACGCCGTCCGCGCGCTCCCGATCGGAATCATCAAGGGCGTCGACCAGCAGTTCACCGGCAAGGTCGAGCGGATCGACAAGGACTTTCTCACCGAGCTGATCGACCGGCAGGTCGTGCCCGTCGTCTCGCCCGTGGCCTTCGGGCCCGACGGAAAATCGCTCCGCGTGAATTCCGATCTCCTCGCGGCCGAACTCGCCGAAGCGCTGCACGCCACGAAGATCGTTTACCTCACGCCGGCACCGGGCCTCGAAATCGATGGCGAAATTCGCCGCGATATTCCCGTCGATGCGTTGCGGAAAATGCTCGATGAGCAGCCCGAGCGCATCGCCGAATCGGTCCGCAGCAAGGCCACCCACGCCATCAAAGCGATCGAGACCGGCACGCCGCGCGTGCACATCCTCGACGGCCGCGTCTTCGACGGGCTGCTCAATGAAATCTTTTCCAACGAGGGCGTCGGCTCGCTCGTTTACGGCAACGACTACGCGCAAATCCGCAAGGCGCGGAAGAGCGACGTGCGCATGATCTACAACCTCACGCGCGCCGCCGTGCGCCGCGAGGAGCTACTGTTCCGCTCGCAGCAGGCGCTGGAAAAAAACATCGACCAGTTCTTCGTCTTCGAGATCGACGAGAACATCATCGCGTGCGTCACGCTGTATTTTTATCCCGACAAGCCGCAGCTCGCGGAGGTTGGCTCGCTCTACGTGATGCCGTTCTACCACAACCGCGGCATCGGGAAAAAGATGGTGGACTACGCGTGCATGGTCGCGAAGGAACGCGACGTGAGCACCGTAATCGCGCTCTCCACGCAGAGTTTCGGCTTCTTCACCAACGTCGTCGGCTTCGAGGAAGCGACGAAGGACATTCTGCCCGACGCGCGGCTCAAGCTCTACGAGGAAAGCGGCCGCAACGCGAAGGTGCTGGTGCGGCAGTTGAAGTAGGGCGGGTCTTTGACCCGCCCTCGGTGCGAGCACTCACTGCGCGAAAGGGCAGGTCAAAGACCTGCCCTACTTAAAGACGCCGTGCGGGCGCCTTCGCTTTCATTTCCGTCGCCCGGAGGAAATCGAAATCGCACCCGAGGTCCGCTTGCGTGACGTGGTCGTGGAAAAGTTTGGCGTAGCCGCGGGCAGCCGTCGGTGCAGGAGACGCGAGCGCGGCGAGACGGCGCGCGATCTCGGCGGCCGGCACGAGCAGTTCGATGGTGCGGCGGGCGACGCTGAGCCGAATGCGGTCGCCAAAGCGGGCGGCGGCGAGCGGGCCGCCGAGCGCGGATTCGGGCGTGACGTGCAGCACGATGGTGCCCGTCGCGGTGCCACTCATCCGGCCGTCGGAGATGCGCACCATGTCCTTCACGCCCTGCGCCGCGAGTTTCCTGGGGATCGGCAGGTAGCCGGCCTCGGGCATGCCCGGCGCACCGCGCGGGCCGATGCTTTTTAGGACAAGCACATCGTTCGCCGTGACGTCGAGCGCGGGATCGTCGATGCGGCTCGCAAGATCGGTGGCGTTTTCAAAGACGACCGCGCGACCCTCGTGTTCCAGCAGTGCGGGCGTCGCGGCGGACTGCTTGATGAACGCGCCGCCGGGCGCGAGGTTGCCGCGCAAAAACGCGAGCCCGCCCTCGGCATAAATCGGATTGGTGCGGGTGCGCACGACGTCCTGCGGGAAACCGGGACCGGCCGCGTCGAGTTCTGCGCCGAGGGTGCGGCCGGTGACGGTGAGAGCATCGAGGTGCAAGAGCGGATGCAGCTCGCGCAGCACCGCGATGAGTCCGCCGGCACGGTGAAAATCCTCCATGTAGTGCCGGCCTGAGGGTTTCAAATCCACGAGCACCGGTGTCTCGCGGCTCATCGCATCGAACGCCTCGAAATCGATCGCGATGCCCGCGCGCCCGGCGATGGCGGTGAGGTGGATGATGCCGTTGGTCGAGCCGCCGATGGCGAGCAGGACGCGGAGTGCATTCTCGATCGCGTGGGGAGTGAGGATTTTTTCCGGTGTGAGCTGCGCCGCGATCATGGCGACGGCGGTGGCGCCGGTTTTTTCCGCAATGCGCAGCCGATCCGCAGTGACGGCCGGCGGCGACGCGCTGCCGGGCAGCGCCATCCCGAGTGCCTCGGCGATGCACGCCATTGTGCTGGCCGTGCCCATGACGGAGCAGGTGCCAACGCTCGCGACGAGCTGGTCGTTCACGCGCGCGATTTCGGTGGCGTCGATTTCACCGGCACGGAAGCGGCCCCAGAAGCGGCGACAATCGGTGCAGGCGCCGACGCGCACGCCATCGTGCGAACCGGTGAGCATCGACCCCGTGACGAGCTGGATCGCCGGCACACCGGCGGAGGCGGCACCCATGAGCTGCGCGGGCACGGTTTTGTCGCAGCCACCGATGAGCACGACGGCGTCCATCGGTTGCGCGCGGATCATTTCCTCGGTGTCGAGCGCCATGAGGTTGCGCAGATACATGCTCGTCGGATGCGCGAAGCTTTCATGCAGCGAAATGGTGGGAAACGGCACCGGCAGCGCCCCCGCCAGCATGACACCACGGCTGACGGCAGCGATGAGTTCGGCGGAGTTGCCGTGACAGGGATTGTAGCCGCTGCCGGTATCGACGATGCCGACGACCGGACGGGTGAGCGCGTCGTCCGAAAAACCAGCGCCCTTGATGAACGCACTGCGGAGGAATTGGGAGAACGCGGCGTCGCCGTAGCTCGTGAGATTTTTTTGGAAACCGGCGGAGGCGGCGGAGGAGTTCATCGGAAATAGGCAACGTCGATCGCTGCCAGCGCGTTATGGGGAGCACGGCGCGGAATGCGAGCGCGCTCTGCCAATAGGTGATAACCGGTGTCGCGGAAGATAGATTGACCCAGCGCGCCACCGCGACGGAATCGCCCCCACCCGTGCGCCTACCCTATTGGATTCTGCGTTGGATGCATCGCCAGCGGCTTTCCCGCAGCCGCTTGCGCGGCGGCCGCATTCACCGGCTGCTCGGCGACGGAATCATCAGCAAGGCGCTGTGGGTGCCGACGCGTGGTTCGCTCGCGCGCGCGTGGCTCGTCGGATTTCCGATTACCGTCGTGCCGTTTCTCCCCGGCCAATCTGTGCTCGCGGCCATCGCGGCACTGATGGTGCGGGGAAATCTCCTCCTGTGCATCGCGCTGCAATTTCTCTCGAACCCGTTCACCGCCGCGATCCAGCTGCCGGCGTGCTATTTTGTGGGCGAGGTGGCGCGGGGCGCGAATCCGCGGGAAGTCTGGCACCACGCCTGGACGGCCAAGTGGACCGAGGAATACGCGTCGGGCTTCAAATCCCTCTACCTCGGCGCCGTGATCATCGGCATCGTCGGCGGCGTGCTGGGCTACGCGATCATCTTGCAGACGTGGAAGGACAAAGTCCGACCCAAGGGTGTGAGGTCCGACGAATCGATGCCGCCGTTTGGGCCGCAGTAGGTCGTGTCGGCAAAATACGCTTGGGGTGGGCCAGCGCGGTTGCGCGCGCCCAATCCGCGCGCGCAAGCGAGCTGACCGACAAAAACAAGATCCGTTGCGAGCGGCCGCTCGGTGTCGCGCCTCAGATTCCCGCCAACCGCGCATCCGCATCGCCGAAGCGCGGGAGCGTGACGCCCATCCGATCCATGAGCGAGAGATGCAGGCTGCAGAGCTTGCGGTTGCCGTCGCCGGCCTTGGTGAAATCGAGCACGCGGCCGGTCGCGAGTGTGCCACCGAGTCCGCCCACCGTGAGCACGGGGAGCCGCGTGTTGTCATGCTTGGAGCCGGAAAACATGTTCGAGAGATAGAGCAGGCAGCTGTGGTCGAGCACGGTGCCCTCTCCTTCGGGCATGGCGTCGAGGCGCGACGCGAGGTAGGCGAGGTTGCTCACGTAATAGCGCGCGATTTTCTCAAAATCGTCGGAAAGATCGTCGTGCGACGCCGAGTGGTGGGTCTTGCGCACGCCGAGGAAAGGATAAAACAACCCCGAAAGATCGCGGCAGAGCACGAGCGTGGCGACGCGCGTGCGGTCGGTCTGAAACGCGAGCGCGACGATGTCGCACATCAGCCGCATGTGATCGCGGATATCCTCGGGCAGGCCGTTGTCGGGGCGGTTCATCGCGAGGAGCGGGCGGCCGCGGTCGCGGGCGTTTTCCTCGGCCTTCGTCTGATCGCTGCGCATGCGGTCGACGCGCTTCTCCACCTCGCGCACACTCGTGAGATACTCGTCGAGCTTGCGGTGATCCTCGGCGCTGATTTTCCGCGCGAGCGAGGCGGCGTCGTCCTTGATGCGATCGAGGATGCTTTGCGTGCGGCGGTTGCCGCGGTTCTCGAACAGGCTGTCGAACGCCAGCGAGGGATAGACCTCCATCGGCACGGGCGAATCGGCATTCTGCCATGAGATGTGCGAGCTGTAGGCCATCGAAAAATTCGTCTCGTGATAACCCGTGATCGGCTGCTCGCAGCCGAGGACGAGGCTCGGCTGCATCGTTTCCAGCCCGAGGCGATTCGCGAGCACCTGATCCATGCTGATGCCGCCCCTGAGCACGGCGCCCTTCATCAGCGGCATGCCCGAAAGAATATTTCCCGTCTGCCCCGGGTGAATGCCGACCCCGACGGCCGGCTTGTTAAAGAGCCCCTCGAAGACATTGAGCTTCGTCCGCAACGGCGCGAGAGGCGCAAGCGTGCGACTCAACTCCATCTCCGCGCCCGCGCCCTTGGCCCACCAGTGATCGCTGTTGATCCCGTTGCCGACGAAGATCGCGGCGAAGCGCTGCGGGTATTTGGGCGGCGGCGCATCGGTCGCTTGATCGGTCGCGGGCGCGGCACTCCACGCCGGCAGCGAGTCCAACCAAGGCAAGGCCATGAGCACACCCGAACCGCGCAAAAACGTGCGGCGGGAAAGTGACGGGCGACGCGAGGCGACGGGAGTGTTAATTGGAGGGTGCATGGCTGATCCGATCGTTGGCGGGCAAGGCCCGCTTGGTGCGAAACTGGGAACTCGTGACGATGGTCTCGACGAGCGTGCTGAAACGGTAGCCGCCGGCCGCGAGCGCGGACTTCATCTCGGCGATCAGCGGATCGTCGGACATCAGCAGCGTGCGACCGAGTGCGTAGGCGAGAAGCTTACGGCAGAGGTTGTCGACAAAATCATCCTGCCGGTGCGCGCGGATGTAGTCGCGCAGCCCCGCGAGCCCGATGCCCTGCGCCCCGCCGGGAAATTCCGCTCGCGCATCGATCGCGCGTCCGCCGAAATCCACCGTGCGGCGCTCGCCGACCGCGCCGTAGCCCTCGAAAACGAGGCCAAACGAATCGAAGCGCGCGTGGCAGCTCGCGCACGCCTTGTCCGCGCGGTGCCGCGCGAGCGTCTCGCGCAACGTGAGATCGCCGAGATCTTTTTCGTCACTGGGCAGCGTCGGCACGGTGGCGGGCGGCGGCGGAATGCGCTCGCCAAGCACGCGCCGCACAACCCAATAACCACGCTTGACCGGACTCGTGCGCAGACCGGGCGAATTGGCGGTGAGAAAAACCGCCATCGGGAGCAGGCCGCCTCGCCCGAATTCTCCCGCCCGTTCGACGCGCGCCCAGCCCTCGCCGGTAGTGTCCGCGAACGGCATGCCGTAGTGCTGCGCGAGTGGCGCGTTCACGAGCGCGTAATCGCCGTAGAGCAGGTTGAGCACGGAACGATCCTCGCGCACGATGTCGGCGAAAAAGCGCACCGGTTCCTCGAACATCGCCGCGCGCAGGGCGTTGTCGAAGGTCGGAAACCGCTCGCGATCGACGGCGTTGTGTTCCTCGAAGCGGCGAAAATCCAGCCACTGCCCGACGAACTCCACCACGAAATCCTTCATCCGCGGATCGCGGAGCAGACGCCGGGTTTCGGTGCGCAGCACCGCGGGATTCTGCAACTCCCCGGCCGCCGCCCGCGCGAGCAGCGCCGCATCGGGCATCGTCGCCCACAGAAAATAACTGAGCCGGCTCGCCAACGCGGCATCGGAGAGCGGCGGAAATGCCGTGGGCGCAACCGGCCCGCCGCCGCGAGCAACCTCCGCCAAATCGATCCGATAGCAAAAGTGCGGCGACATCAGCACGCTCGCGATGCAGTCGCGCATCGCCTCCTCGTGGTCGAGGCCGTTGGCGGTGCGGCTGACGCGGTAAAATTCCTCCAAGCCCGCGCGCTCGGCCGTCGTAAGTGGCCGGCGGTAGGCCCGCGCCGCGAACTCCAGCAGATCGCGGCGATGCCACGGCTCGGCGGCGATGCGCTCCTCGTCCACCCGGCGAATGTCGGCCGCCACGCGATCGAAGTGCGCGGAGATGGCCTGTTGCACGGCTTCGGTCGCGCCCGCACTCACGGCCTTGGCGAGATACAGCTCTGCCAGTTTCTTGATCTTCGGTTGCTCGAGCGCGGATTTATCCTCGGGCCGAAACGGATCGAACTCCGCGTCGCGCAGGTAGGAGGAATCCGTGCGCTCGAACCAGAGCAGGCTCGTGTGCATCCGGTGCGGCACGGCGGCACTGAAATCGAATTCGCGCCAGAGCCGGTCGAGTTCGCGGCGGGCGGCGGCGTCGAGCACGAGGTCGTAGAGCGGGCCATCGTCGCGGAAGTAACCGGTCATGCTGTGCAAACCAGCACTGAGGAGGCGGCCGGCGTTGTCCTTCTCCTTCGCCGCGTCGAGGTAAACGCGCGCGCGCTCCGTGATGTAGAACGCATCGGGAAACACCGCCGCGAACCGGGCAAACGCCGCCTCGTGCCGCGCGCGTTCCATCGCGTCGGCCGGCACGAGCAAATCGGGATCGGCCCCGCGGTTTTTGGCGGCGGCCATTTGGAAGGTCGCCGATGAGCCGGTCGTGGTGAGGACGGGCGCAAGAAATTTTCCGCCGCGCTGAATCACATCGGCGTCGGTCGAGGCCTTGGCCGGCATCTTCGGCGGCGCGGACCGGGCCGCCGCGGCTTGCGCGGCGGTCAACCGCTGCGCCTCGAGCGCGGCCGCGTCGTCCGCCGTCTGCAGCGCGGCCAGATCGAACCGGCGGCGGTTGGCGGCCATCTCGCGGTTTTTCCACAGCACGAGCGTCTGCGAACCGCCCTGAATGCCGGTGCCCATCGCGGCGAGATTTTTCACCTCGGGCACAATTTTCCCGCGCAGGCCAACGATCCAGTCGCGCAACCGCTCGCAGCCGGCGCGCGCGCGGTCGGATTCGTTCGCTCCACCCGACGGCAGCTCGCGCCACAGCGCCTGAATTTTCGCGATCGGCCCGACGGCGTCAGTCGAATCGCTCAGCAGGGTCCAAATCGTCGCGAGATATTTCGGGCTCAGCTTACCCTCCGCGGCGATGGCGGCGAGGGTGCCTTCGGGCTGCCCGCGCCCGGTGCGATTCTGAAAGCGCCACGCCGCGAGAAAATATTCCGCGAGGTCCGTCGGCTGCCGGCGGTAGAAATCGACGATGCGCAGCACGGAATATTTGTCGCGGTCGGTGTCGGTGACGACCGGATGCGGCGCGAAGGCGAAACCATCGGGTTTCAGCAGGACATGATCGGCGACGGTGCGCGCGGCCCCGAGGTATTTTTTCAGGAGCGCGGGCGACATCGCGAGCGATTCGCCGGAATTGGCGAACCCCGCCTGATTCGCCGGATCGACGGGAAACTCCTTGGTCGGCCTGAGATCGACGCTCGTGAGATCGCGGATGGAGTGGTCGTATTCGGGGTTGCTCAGGCGGCGCGCGAGGACGGGGCCGGGGTCGCCGGCATTTTTCTTCGCCTCGTTTTTCCGCAGCGCGCGCACCCACGTGACGATGCCCTCGCGCTGCTCGTCACTCGGGTGGCGCTTCGCTTTCGCGGGCGGCATCTCGGCAGCTTCCAGCCGCTCCAGCACGAGTTCCCAAGTCGCGAATCCATCGACGACCGAGGTCTTGCTCGTGAATGGCCGGAGGTCGAGTTCGGCCTCGGTTTTTTCCAGCCCGTGACAGGTGACGCAGTATGCCTCCACAAACGGTCGCACCGTGCGCGTGAAGTCCCGGTCGAGTTGGGCGTCGGCCGACGTGGCGGCGGTGGCACCGAAAACCGGTGCCGCTGAAAGCGTGACAACGAATGCACGGATGCGCTGTGAGGGCATTTTCAAATGGGGGAAAGCGAGGAACAGCAACGGATGAATCGCGCCAAAATTCAAGCGTGCCCGTGAGGTGGGGGTGTGATCAAATCTGTGCCCAAGCGAAGCCGGGCGATCCCGATCACTTTTGAAAAGCCGGGGTGCCAGACTGGAGGAATGAACGAGCAGGAACTGACGGCGGAGGAAACGAGGTTGAGCGAACTGCTGCGCGCCCACCCGGCGGTGGCCGAGCAAGTGGCGGCGGTGCTGGCGGCGAGCGAAGCGCGGGAATGATCGCCGCGGCGGGGGAGCGGTTGGTGGAGCCGCTGCGGGCGCTGCGGCTGAACGTGCTGGGCGGATGGGCGCAGTCGGCGGAAGCGCGCGTCGGGGCGCACGCGCAGGCGGTGGACCCGCGCCTGCGCGCGCGGGGCGAAAAAAAACAGCGTAGCCCTGCGGCTACGGGACCGTCGCGGTGAGCGAGCGGGTGTGGCGCAACGCCGCGGACGAGTGGCACCGGCCGTTCGCGGCCACCGCCACGTCCTCCACCACCGTCACAAGCTCTCGGGCGCGGCCTGGTTGCGCCCCAACTCCGACGCCAGCGCCCACGCCCGCGTCATCCGCGCCAACGGCGCCTGGCCCTCCTACCGGGCCCCACTCGCTCTGGCACAGATTTAATCACATCCTCGCCCAACCCGCGCGACAGTTCACCCTCGCGGACGAAGCGCGATTTCGCACATTGTGCGCCATGAGTGCCCCCTCGCCCATCGGCCGCCGCGATTTTCTTCAGCGCTCCGCCACCCTCACGGCTGCGTCTTTTCTCACGGCTCGGATCTCGCCGATGCTGCACGCCGGCGAACCCGCCGCAGCGTTTCGCAGCCGCTGGGATCAATCACCGGATCGGATCTGGCTCGGACCGGAGTATTGGGCGAATCCGCTGCAGGACTGGTGCATCGCCGGCGACCGCATCGAGTGCGTCAATGCCGCGGCGGATCGCAATGTCCATCTCCTCACGCGGCAGCTCGCGAACCGCACGGGCACGCTGGAGATGCAGGTGCGTATCGGGCGCACGGGTGACGGCTCGCTCGCGGGCAAGGGCTCGGCAGGCTTCCGTCTCGGAATTCTCGGCACGCTCAGGGACTACCCGGAGCTGCACGACTACCGAAACAATCTCTGGCCCGCCGCCGGGGCGGGTTTCAACGCAGGGTTCACCGCCGACGGCACGCTGTTCCTCGGTCGCCCCAACGGCGCTAACGCGGCGAAACTCGACCTCGCGCGCGAGTCGGTGGAGCTGCGACTCGCCCTCGTGCCGAAGGACGGTGGCTACGAGGCCACGCTCACCGCGCTCGATCCGGCGGATGGCCGCACGCTCGCACAGACCACGCAGTCGAGCCTCAGCGGCGATGCGCTCGTCGGCAATCTCGCGCTCGTGAATAATTTTTCGGCAGCGGGCGATGGCGGCACCAATGCCAAGGGCAAGGCCAAGAAAAAATCCGCCGACGCCACCACCGCAGCCACGCCCGGACCAGGCCTCGGCCGTTTCTGGTTTTCCGACTGGCGCGTCAGCGGCACGAAACTCACAGGCGGCGACAATCAGACCTTCGGACCAATCCTCTGGTCGCAATACACGCTCAGCCAGCGCGTGCTCAAACTCTCCGCGCAAATGCCGCCGCTCGGCACACGCGATTCGGACATGGTGCGCCTCCAAGTCCGCGAGGGTGCCAATTGGAGAACCATCGCCGAGGAGAAAATCCATCCCGAGGCGCGGACCGCGGCATTTCGTGTCCCCGCGTGGGATCACACCAAGGAATTTTCCTACCGCCTCTCTTACACGCTGCGGGATCGCGAAGGACACGGCACGGAGCACTACTGGACCGGCACGATCCGCCGCGACCCCGTCGATCAGGAAGTGCTCACGGTCGCCGATGTGTCGTGCAACATCCACGCGATCTTTCCGAATGTACCGCTCGTGCAAAGCATGGCGAAGCTGCGCCCCGACTTCATCGCATTTGTCGGCGATCAATTTTATGAGAGCACCGGCGGCTACGGCATTCAGGTCACACCACTCGACGCCGCGATGCTCGATTACCTGCGGAAATGGTATTTCCACGGCTGGACTTGGCGCGAACTCACGCGCGACCGCCCGAGCCTTTCGCTGCCCGACGATCACGACGTTTATCAGGGCAACCTCTGGGGCGAGGGCGGCGAGGGTCGCAAGACCACGCAGGAAGCGGGCGGCTACGACATGCCCGCCGCATGGGTCAACGTCGTGCATCGCACGCAAACTTCGCATCATCCCGATCCCTATGATCCGCAGCCCTCGAAGCGCGGCACGTTGAACTATTACGGCCCGCTCACCTATGGCCGCGTGAGCTTCGCGGTGCTCGCCGACCGCCAATTCAAGTCCGGCCCCGAGGGCAAAGTCCCGCCGACCGGCGACCGCGGCGATCACGTCGTGAATCCAAACTTCAATCCTGCGACCGCCGATTTGCCCGGTCTCGATCTGCTCGGCGCGAAGCAGGAGCAATTTATCCGCGACTGGGTGCTCGACTGGCGCGGGGCCGACATGAAGGCCGTGATTTCGCAGACGATCTTCACCGCAATGGCGACCACCCACGGGAACAACCACGAGGCGCTCATGGCCGACTACGACGCGAGTGGTTGGCCCCAGACCGCCCGCCGCCGCGCCTTGCGTGAAATCCGCAAGGCTTTCGCTGTCCATATCGCCGGCGACCAGCATCTGCCGGCGGTCGTTCACTACGGCATCGACGCGCACCGCGATGGCCCGGTGGCGTTTGCCGGCCCCGCTGTGAATGTCGGTTACCCGCGCTGGTGGGAGCCGACAAAAACCGGGCGCAACAAAGCCACGGGCAACGCCGGGCTCACCGGCGATTTCCTCGATCACTTCGGCCACCCGCTCACGGTGCTCGCATTCAAAAACGGTCCCTACGACCCGCCGCGGCCCGTGCTCGAACTGGTCAACGCGAAGACCAGCGGCCTCGGCCTCGTGCGTTTCAACAAGGCGAAGCGCACGATCACGTTCGAGTGCTGGCATTACTCGGCCGACGTCACACAACCCGGCACGCAGATGAGCACATGGCCCGTGACCGTGAGCCAGCTCGACAACTACGCCCGCCCACCCGTCGCGCATTTGCCCGCTCTCACGATCGACGGAGCGGGCAAGCCCGTCGTGCAAATCTTCGAGGAGAAGTCCGGCGAACTCGTCTATGCCCTCCGCCTCAACGGCCAGACGTTTCGCCCGTACGTCTTCGCCGCCGGGCGCTACACCATCAAGGTGCTTGATCCCGAAACGAATCGCAGCAAAACGCTGACGGCGCTCGAAGCGACGAGGGAAAATCCGGCATCGCTCGAGGTGCGATTGTAGCGGGAGCGCGTCGGACGCCTTGCGTAGGGTGGAGGTTCAGCCCGCCTTCTACACACGGAAAAGGCGGACTGAATTCCGCCCTACTATCCGCGTTTCGCACAGCGCGCCGCCCCTCTGTGATTGCCGGTCACGATCAAATTCCGAATCCTGATCGTCTTCGATGTCCGGCCACTCTTCCGCTCCCTCGCCGCACGCCCGCGGCGTCGCGTTCATGGTTGTTTCAACGGTGTTCTTCACCGCGAACGTCCTGCTGATCCGCGCGCTCGGGCGCGTCGGATCGGACAACGTCTGGCTCGTGAGCTGCGTGCGCTTCACCGCCGGCATGGCGGTCGTGTATGCGCTCTACCGGCGCGAGTTTCAGTTCACGCGGCTCTTCACGCATCCGAAGCTCGCCGCGCGCGGGCTTGTCGGCGGCGCGAGTGTTTATGGATATTATCTGACCGTGGTTGAGCTCGGCGCCGGTCGCGCGACGTTTATCAACAACACCTATGTGATCATCGGCGCGATCATGGCGGTGTGGATTCTTGGCGAACGCTTCAGCCCGGCGCTCGCGATCGGGAGCGCCGCGGCGTTGGCGGGACTCGCGCTGCTCACCAATGCGTTTGGCGCGGACTCGCACGCCAATCTCTACGATCTCATCGCCATCGCGACGGCCTGCGCCTCGGCTTACGTGGTCGTGACGATTCGCCAGCTCCACGCGACCGACCACACCTCGACGATTTTCGCGGCCCAGTGCATCTACGGTTTGCTCCTCTGCGGCGTGCCGGCGGCGCTGCATCCCCAGACGATTCCGGGAGTCGGCTGGCTGATGATGACCGCCGCCGGGGTCTGCGCCGCGCTCGGACAGATCGCGATGACGCGCGGGTTCCGCGAACTCCCGGTGGCGGAGGGCTCGCTGCTGCAAATGCTCGTGCCGCTCGGCATCGCCGGCGGTGGAGCGCTTTTTTTCGGCGAACGTTTCGCGCCGCACGAGCTCATCGGCGCCGCACTGATCCTCGGCGGGACGACGTTCACGGCAGCGCGGCGGTGACGCGCGCCCGTTCCTTGACCCTGCGCGACCAAGCGCGTTCGCCTCCGGCCTCCTCCCGCACCCACCGCACTCAAGGCAGCTCGCGAATCTCGATCAACAACTGGCC
This sequence comes from Opitutaceae bacterium, assembly GCA_025352845.1. Taxonomy (GTDB): domain Bacteria; phylum Verrucomicrobiota; class Verrucomicrobiia; order Opitutales; family Opitutaceae; genus ER46. Next base: position 2,253 of record JANXSC010000090.1, on the reverse strand, counting down.
GCCGCTGGCATCGGCGCTGGTTGTGTTGACCCGATAGGTCCCAGGCGAAAGGGTCACGAGCAGCGCCGCATCTTTACTCGCCGCGCTCGCAAAGGGAAACATTCCGAGCCGGCTTACCGCAACGGCGATTGCGGCGTCACCGGCCCACGCGTCGTTGCGCAGCAATTTCACCGGGCCCTGAAAAAGTTCAATCACCGGGTTGGCGAGGAAGTCCGTCACGGCAAACGCACGGAGCGTCGGACCAGCCGCGCGAATCAAAATCTGTTTGGGCACAGAACCCTCGACGACGAAGTCGAGGGCCGACATCGGCGTATCGACCGTCACCCTGAAAAGCAATATGCGGGGCAGCAGCGAGGAACTTGGTGCCGTAGCGGCCGGAATTTGAGACGTCGACGATACCGAGAGCGCCACCGTGTTGCTCGTCGCCGTGCCCGCGGCGTTCGTCGCCACCACGCTGTAGCTCGCGATGTCGTTGCTCGAGATGCCCTCCATGGTCAGCGTCGCGGCCGTCCAGCCGCCAATCGCCAAGCCGTTCTTGCGCCACTGGTAGCTCGGCGCGGGCGTGCCGCTCGCCACGCCGGTAAACATCACGGTGCTGCCCGCCGCCACCGTCTGGCCCACCGGTTGCACGAGGATCGTCGGCGCCGTCTGATTCGTGCCGGACGACGGCGGCGGCGGGGCCGAGCCACCCACCACCAGCGCCACCGTGTTGCTCGTCGCCGTGCCCGCGGCGTTCGTCGCCACCACACTGTAGATGGCGGAGTCAGCCGCGGTAACCGCGCCGAGCCTTAGTTCTGCACCTGTCGCACTCGCGATATTAGCGAAATTTTTTTGCCATTGAAATGTCGCTGTTTGTGACGCGATTGCGACTGCTGAGAACGTCACGACGGTGCCGACCTCAACTGCGACTGTTTCCGTGCGCGGATCCGCTCCATAACCAGCCCAGGTTCCGCTTTGAAAATACCGATCGTCGGCAAAGCTCGAATCGTCCAGTGCCACGGCCGAACTCTGCACACTGCCGACCCAGGGCGGTAGATCGATTGGCCACAGAATCGAAGCGCCAAAGGAGCAATTGGCGATTTGCAGATCTGAAAGTTCGGTCGCCTGGGCGAGATCGCAGGCCACTGCCATCCGCGAGAAGTCGCAGTTGGAGATCGTCACGTCCCGGCATTTCGTGCTGGAGAAGCCGGCGCCCGCCAGCGACGCGGCGTTCATCGGCTTTTGGTTAAACCAAAAACCGATGTCGTGAAAAACGCACGAGTTGATCGAGACATCCTCGGCTCCGCCACGGAAAACGATTCCACCGCCGGGCCGGGGCGCAAGCGGGTAGCCCAAATCCCCCGGCAAAGCCGCCGCACCACCCATTCCACCGATGTTGAGAAATTCAAAAGCGAGATGGCGACGGAGGATGGTGGCGGAAAACGCAGCGATCGACTTGTCCCCATGGTTGTCAGTGAACCTCGCACGGCCAGCACCCCAAGTGCCGTTGCTGTTGCCATCATAGGTAATCGCATTTCCAGCCGCACCGTCCCAGTTGAGCACAATGCCGGTGGCACCCGTCAGCACGTAGGTCTCGCCGCCCTTGAAAAAAACCGTGTCGCCCGCCGTCAGCGTCTTTGTCGCCGCGAGCCCGGTGGCGGAAGGATCGCCGGGACAGTGTTTCCACGCCAGCTGGCGATTCGTCCCGCTGTTGTCATCCCCCCCCTGAGAGTAGTCCACGAAATACCGGGCCGCATGAAGGTGCGTCGCACTGGTGAGGAGAAGGAGGAGCCCGAGGGAAGAAATTCGCATGAGTGAAAATAAAATAGCCGTCCGAAACGGAGTGGCGGCAAAACTGAAGTGCGAGACGGATCGTGGCGGGAATGTTCCGGTTATTTTCAGCACGTCTCCAGAATTCTGCGGCTCGGCCAACACAGAAATGGCAGGGACAAATATGCGCGCGGCACTCGACAGAAAGGGCCGGCATCGATTGAGCGAACCACCTCTGGCGCGCACGATTCGAATGGGCCCGTGCCACGCCCGCTGCAAAATATTTACGCCTTTTTGCGGGGTGGATTGCACCTATATCGCCAAATTTCCAGCGCTGGCGCATTGGCGCTCTGGTGGAAAACTTTTCCAATGAATCCCGCCGTGACGCGTGAGAAGAAAAATCTGCGAGCCCACTCACGTCTAAGTTCGACGACCGTCGCGACCGCAGAAACCTACTGGTGCCGCGTCGACCCCGCGCTCACGGCAACTCGCGAATCTCCAGCA
>JANXSC010000046.1 GCA_025352845.1 Opitutaceae bacterium | reverse complement strand
TCACCTCGCGCGGATCGGCGAGCGCAAACGCGCGGTTCGGCTTCGGCGCCTCCTTGCCGACCTGCTCGAAAACCACCTGCCGCTCCGCATCGAGCGCGATCACGCGCAGGCCACCCGGCGTCGGCTCGAGGCCCTTGCGTCCCCACACGACGACGCGCTCCAGCGGCAACATCGCACCGAGGTCAAGCTCCCACCACGGATTGTCGCCGATCTCGGTCACGCTGATCGAGTTCTTCGCCCCATCGCCCTCTGTCTCGCCGTCGATCGCGCGTGCGGCCGTTGCGCTTTCGGCCGTTGAAATCTGGGTCGCCGTGCCGCGCGCCGCCACATTTTCGCCGCCGCTAAAGACCTGCACCTCCGCGAGCGCGAGCGTGCGATTCGCTCCAGGATACTCGACGCGCACGAATCGCGCGCGCCGGAACGCCTCCGCCGGCTTTACGCTCAACCGCAGCCGTGTCACCACGAAATTCTGCTCCGCCTCCGTCGGCCGCGCCTCCAGTCGCAGCGCCGTGATTTTCTCCCCGCCGTCCTCCGGGACCGGCAACTCAAGCGTCAGCGTGTCCGCCTTCGGCCCGCCTGCGACCCGCACGCGCCCGTCGTCCGCCGTCGTAATCTTCGCGCCCTTGGCCGATTTCGCCGCCGCGATCTTGGCGTTCTGCCACGCGATCGTCGTGGGAAATTCCCGCGCCCATTTCTGCGCGGCGGCGGCGTGCGTCGGACGCGCGGCGATCATCGTCTCGTTGAGTTTCGCGATCTCGGCGGTGGCGGCGGCGCGCTCCCTGAGCTGCGCGTCGGAGAAAAACTCGACGGTCGGCGCCTCGTCGTTGCGATCGGCATCTTCCGTTTGATTCAGGATCGCGTAGAGTTGAAAATATTCCTTCTGCGTCAGCGGATCGTATTTGTGCGAGTGGCATTGCGCACACGCCATCGAGGTGCCCATCCAGACGGCCAGCGTGGTATTCACGCGGTCGATGACGGCGACGCTGCGGAACTCCTCGTCGTTGGTGCCGCCCTCGGTGTTGTTCATCGTGTTCCGGTGAAACCCCGTCGCGAACACCTGCTCCTCCGTTGCATTGGGCAACAGGTCCCCCGCGATCTGCTCAACGGTGAATTGGTCGAACGGCAGGTTGCGGTTGAACGCATCGATCACGTAGTCGCGGTAGCGCCAGATGCTGCGCGGCTGATCGTCGGCGTAACCCTTCGAGTCAGCGTAGCGCGCGAGGTCGAGCCACGCGCGCGCCCAGTGCTCGCCGTAGGCGGGCTTGGCGAGCTGGCGGTCGACAAATTCTTCGTAGGCGTTCGCGCTCCTGTCGCCGGCGAAGACGTCCACTTCCTCCAAGGTCGGCGGCAGTCCCGTGAGATCGAGCGCGAGGCGGCGCGCCAGTGCCGGGCGATCCGCCTCGGGTTGCGGGTGAAGTCTTGCCTGCTCCAACCGCGCGAGGACGAAGCGGTCGATCGCGCCCCGCGCCCACGCGGAGTTTTTCACTACGGGCAGCGGCGCGCGGAGCGGCGGTGCGTAGGACCAGTGGGTCGCGTAGTTTGCGCCCGCGGCAATCCAGCGCTTGAACAGATCAATTTCCACGGGAGAAAGCGTTTTTCCGGTTTTGCGCGGCGGCATGATTTCCTCGTCGTCCGGGCTCAGGATGCGCGCGAGGAGTTCACTTTTCTCCGGCTTGCCGGGCACGATCGCAAAACCACCCCCGCCGAGATCCGTCGTCGCCCCCTCCAGCGTGTCGAGCCGCAGGCCGTGCTGGCCGCCCTTGCGCTCGTGTTCGTCCGGCCCGTGGCACCGCAGGCATTTTTCGGAGAGGATCGGCCGGATGTCGCGATTGAAGTCCGGCACCGGCTGCGCGGCACGGGCGAGCGTCGCAAGGAAAACGATGGGGAGAAGAATCCGCATGAGGCGACCGAAAATTGATCGCACGGCCCGCTCGGCGCAACGCTGCAATCGCGCGCCGCCGCAGCGGCCTGCGCACGCCGCTCAGTTCGCGTCGGTGTATCCCGTCACGCGCCGCAACGCCTGGTTGGCCAGTTGGCCGAGCACGACACACACGGCGAGCGTCGCGACGATTCCGGCGACGACCATCCAGGTGTCAGCCACATCCTTAAAACGCAGCTGCTCCAGTTTCGCGGCGGCGAGGGCCGCGAGCGCGGTCCTCGGTGCGATTCCCAGCAACGTCCCGATGGTGTAGGGCACGAGGGGCACGCGCCCGGCGGCGAGCACAAAGTTGGCGATCGCAAAGGGCGACGCGGGCGGAATGCGCAGCAGGGTGACGACCAGCAAAGTGCGGCCTGTGCCCTGCCCCAGCAACGCGCGATAAACCGCGTCCCACTTCGGCTTCTCACGAATCACCTCCAACACGCGGTCGCGCGCGATCCAGCGACCGATCGCGTAGGCCAGCAGCGACGACAGCGTGATGGTCACAACCGCGAGCGGGAACCCCACCGTAAAACCGAAGGCCCAGCCCGCGAGAATCGCGCTCGAATACGTCGGCACAAACGACAACCCCAGCAACAGGCCGATGAAGAGAAAATAAATCATGATGCCCTCGGTGCCATGCGCGCGCAGCCACGGGCCGAACTGCGTGAGCGTCGCCAAGAGCACGAATCCGCCCAACGGCGGCCAAAACGAAAGCACGATCGCGACCGGCCCCGCCGCGCCGAGACGGCGAAACCAGCCGACATTGGCGCTCTGGGACGCGGCAGGAAGAGGATCCACAACCGCTTTGTGCGGGGGATTTCGCGCGGCGACAAGTCTCGGCACGGAAAAGAAATGGCCTTGTGGCCGCGCGGGTTCCCGCATCGCTTTGCGTTCGCCCACTTCGGACCCCGCTTCGTGATTCAATGCGCGGCCGCCATCTCTTCCCATGAAAACACCCCACCGCATACTTCTCGCCGCCGCAGTTTGCGCGCTCGTCGCGCCGGCGCTTCGCGCTGCCACCCCGCTCCCCAACATCGTTGTCTTCATCGCCGACGATCACAGCCAGGCCGACTCGCAGGCTTACGGCTCAACCGAGGTCCGCACGCCCAACATGGCGAAGCTCGCCGCCGATGGGCTGAAGTTCACGCACGCGTTTGTCGCCTCGCCCGCCTGCGGTCCGAGCCGCACCGCGCTCCTCACCGGCCTCTGGTCCGCGCGCAACGGCGCCGAGCCGAACCACAAACCCAAAAACCCCGGCGTCGCCTCGCTCCCACCCGTCCTCCACGCGCTCGGCTACGAGGTCGTCGCCCTTGGCAAGGTCGCGCACAACACCTACGCCGCCGGCCATGGTTTCGATTTCATCGAGGGACCGAACCAGGGATTCTCGGACACCGCTGGTGTCGCGAAATTTCTCGCGACGCGGGACGCCGCGAAACCGCTTTGCCTCTTCGTCGGCACGCGCCACCCGCACGTCCCGTGGAGCGACGAACGCACCTACGATCCGGCGGCTGTGAAAATTCCGCCCTTCCATGTCGACACGCCCGCGACCCGCGAGCAGCGCGCCGCCTACCTCACCGATGTCACCAAGGCCGACACGCTCCTCGGCGAGGTGCGCGCGATGGTGCGCGAAAAAATTCCCGGCGACACGCTCTTCATCTACACCGCCGACCACGGCGCGCAGTGGCCGTTCATGAAGTGGAACCTCTACGACGTCAGCACGCGCATCCCGCTCATCATCGCGTGGCCCGGCCACCTGAAACCCGCCACGACGAGCGACGCGCTGGTGTGCTGGCCGGATCTGCTCCCGACGTTCATCGAACTCGCCGGCGGCCAAGTTCCCGCCGGCCTCGATGGCAAATCGTTCGCCGGCGTCCTGCGCGGCACGACCACCACGCACCGCGACCGCGTGTTCGCGACGCACAGCGGCGATGGCGATTTCAACGTCTATCCGATCCGCGCCGTCCGCACGCGCGACTGGAAATACATCCGCAATCTCCACCCGGAATTCCAGCACCACACGCACATCTCGCGCTCCTCCGGCCCGAGCGGCATCGCCTATTGGAAATCCTGGCTTACCGCCGCCGAAACCAATCCCGCCGCCGCTGCCACCGTCACGCGCTACAGCATCCGTCCCGCCGAGGAACTCTACGACCTTGCCGCCGATCCCCACGAACTCCACAACCTCGCCGCCGATCCTAAGCAATCGAAACGCCTCACCGCGATGCGCGCCGATCTCGACGCGTGGATGAAGCAACAAGGCGACACCCAAACCGTCTTCGGCAAACCCCTTCTCCTCGGCGAACCCGCCACTCTCATCGCGCCCGGCAACACCAAGAAAAAATAACCCCCCGGACCCCTCACCTCTCGTGAAAATTACGCGTGCGCTCCGAAGCCCCGCAGAGGTGCCTTCATCTCACCGCCCCGCAGGCGCGCCCACGGCCCTCCGCAGCCCCGAAGGGGCGAAAGGCAATAGCCCAGCGCAACGCGCTGGGTATTCGGCCAAAAAAAACCAAAGCCCTGAAAGGGCGAAACCCCTTCTCCGCCCCCGCACGCCTGCGCACACCGCGCTGCTCCTCCTCGCCGCGCTCCTCTCATTCGCCCCTCTTCGCGCCGCCACGTTCCCCAAACCAACCAATAACCAAGACACCACCGGCAACCCGCTCACGTCCCCGCAAGCCGCCCTCGCCGGCATCCACCTCCCGCCCGGGTTCAAGGCCACGCTCTTCGCCGCCGAACCCGACGTGCAAAACCCCATCGCGATGTGCTGGGACGAACGCGGCCGCCTCTGGATCGCGGAGAACTACACCTACTCCGACAACAAGGAGCGCTTCGATCTCAAGCTTCGCGACCGCATCCTCATCTTCGAGGACACCGACAACGACGGTCACTTCGACAAACGCACCGTCTTCGCCGACGACCTCCAGATGCTCACGAGCATCGAGCGTGGTTTCGGCGGCGTGTATGCGATGTGCCCGCCGCACCTGCTCTTTATCCCCACCAAGGACGACCGGCCGAGCGGTCCGCCGCAGATTCTCCTCGACGGTTTCAGCACCACCGCCGCCAGCCGGCACACCTTTGCCAACGGCCTCAAGTGGGGCCCCGACGGCTGGCTCTACGGCCGCATCGGCATCAGCAGCACGAGTGGGATCGATGTCCCCGGCATTCCGCTGGAAAAACGCTCGCCCACCGCCGGCGGCATCTGGCGCTACCATCCGACGCGAAAAATTTTCGAACCCTACTGCCACGGCACGACGAACCCGTGGGGCTCCGACTGGGACGAGCACGGCGAACTCTTCTTCATCAACACCGTTATCGGCCACCTCTGGCACGGCATTCAGGGTGCGCACTTCAAGCGCATGCACGGCGACGATCCCTACGCCAACATCTACGACCTCCTCGATCAGCACGCTGACCACTATCACTGGGACACCGGCGAGAAATGGAGCGACGTGCGCACCGCCGGCGTCACCTCGACCTCCTCCCGTGCCGGGGGCGGCCACGCGCATGTCGGGATGATGATTTATCAGGGCACAAATTTTCCGCCCGAATATCGCGGCAAGGTTTTCACCAACAATCTTCACGGCCGCCGCGTAAACGTCGACCGCCTCGCCCGCGCCGGCAGCGGCTACGTCGGCCAGCACGAGCCCGACTTCATGATAATGGACGACCCGTGGTTTCGCGCCGTGGAAATCCAAGGCGGGCCCGACGGCGGTGTCTATATTCTCGATTGGAGCGACATCGGCGAATGCCACGAAAACGACGGCGTGCATCGCGAGTCCGGCCGCATCTACAAAATCACCTACGGCGACGCGCAACGCCCCGCCGAGACCGATCTCACAAAGCTCGCCGACGCCGAACTCGTCCGCTTGCAGCTCAGCGACAACGAATGGCTCGTCCGTATGGCCCGTTGGGAATTGCGCCAGCGTGCGTGGAAAAACTCCGGCCTGCCGGCGACGGCTCAGCCGCTGCTCGATCAGTTTTCATGGACTGCCTCCGCCGCGAAAAAACTCAACGCATGGTGGACCCTTCAACAAATCAGCGAATTCGCCTCAAGCATCACGAGCCCGGAGAAAAAAAATTCCGCCCTCATGCAGCAAGCGATGCTGCGCAGCGACAACGAATACCTCCAGCGCTGGGTGCCGCCCCAATTCGCCTCGCGTGATCGCCCGGAGATCGCCGCCAAGAGCCAGTCCATCCGCCTCGCGTGGGCCTCGCAGTTGCCCGCGCTCCCCGCCACCGAACGCGTCGCCCTTGCCGCGCGCCTGCTCGCGTTTCCCGAGGATGCCGCCGACCACAATCTCCCGCTCATGTATTGGTTTGGCCTCCGCGATCTGCCGCCGGCAGAACTGCTGATGCTCGTGCGCGACTGTCGCATTCCCCTCGTGCGACAGTTCATCGCCCGACGCATCGCGGCGGACATTGAGACGAATCCCGGCGTGCTTAACTCGCTGCTTGCGCTCGAAACATCTTCCGCCGCCTCTGCGCCCAGGACCGACATTCTCGTCGGCATCGGGGACGCCCTGAAAGGCTGGAGCAAAGCCAAGCGTCCTGCCGCGTGGGACGCTTTCGTCGCTCGCGTCACCCCATCCCTCGATGCCGCTTCGCAGAAATCGATGCGCGAACTCGAAGTCCTCTTCGGCAGCGGGCGCGCGCTCGACGAAGTCCGCACCATCGCGCTCGACGCCAAGGCGAGTTCCGACAACCGCCGCACCGCGCTGCGCACCCTCATCGAGGCGAAGTCCCCCGACCTGCGCAAAGTCTGCGAATCGCTCCTGAGCGTGCCCGCCCTCAGCGTCGCCGCCATCCAAGGCCTCGCGACCTTCGACGATTCCGCGGCGGCCGACCGCATCATCGCCCGCTACCGTGGGCTCTACGCGCATGAGCGTCCCGCCGCCATCGCCGTGCTCGCGTCGCGTCCTAGTTTCGCCCGCGTCCTGCTGAATCATCTCGGCAATCCGGCGGCGAAGTTTCCCATCCCCCGCGAGGATCTCACGCCGGTCTTCGCCCGCCAGATTCGCAGCTTCAACGATCCTGCGCTCACCGCGCGCCTCGCCGAAGTCTGGGGCGAGACGCGCGAGTCTCCCGCTGAAAAACAAAAACTTATCGCCGACCTCAAGGTCAAGCTCACGCCCGACTTCATCCGCCGCGGCGATCCCAGCCGCGGTCGCGCCGTCTTCGCCAGCGTCTGTGCCTCGTGCCACAAACTCTATGGCGAAGGCGGTTCGCTCGGCCCCGATCTCACCGGCAGCGGCCGCCACGACATCGGCTACCTGATTGAAAACATCGCCGACCCCAGTGCCGTCGTCGCAGCGGACTACACCCTGAACGTCGTCACGTTGAAGGACGGCCGCGTCCTCAACGGCCTCGTGAGCGCGCGGACCGAACGCACCCTGACGCTGAAGATGTTAGAAGACGCTCACACCATCGACCGCGACGACATCGTGAAACTCGAGCAGCTCCCCGTGAGCCTCATGCCCGAGGGTCTGCTCACCGCCCTCAGCGACGAGCAAGTCAGCCACCTCATGTCTTACTTGATGAGCACCGCTCAAGTCCCGCTCCCCCAATAATAGACGGCGGGAGGCGCGGGCCGCCGCGCAGTTATTCCCGTGTCAGGAGCACTCCGCTTTTTAGTCCAGATATGAAAACCCCCACCGTCCTCTCGTGTTGCGTGTATATTCTGACCGCATCAGCCACATCCATTTTCGGTGCTGTCGCTGAGCCCGCCGTAGCGAAAGCCCCGGAGATCGTCGAACTCAGTCCCTTCACCGTCAACACCAGCAGCGATCTCGGCTATGTCGCCGAGAATACCCTCGCCGGCAGCCGGCTCAACACGAAGCTCCGCGACACCGCCAGCTCGGTGTCCGTCTTCACGAAGGAGTTTCTCGACGACCTCGCGATCACCGATCTCACGCAGTTGATGGAATACACCGTCAACGGCGAGATGGACACCAACTCGCAGGGCGCCAGCTCCGAGCAGAACCGCATCATCGGAGGCCACGCGCTCATCGCCGGCATCCAGATTCGCGGGCTCATCGCCGGGCAGGGCATGGATTATTTCCCGAGCATCACGCCCGGCGATCCCTATCGCGTCGGCCGCTACGAGGATAGCCGCGGGCCCAACAGCATTCTCTTCGGCATCGGCTCGCCCGGCGGCCTGCTCAACCAGTCCTCGAAGATCGCCGAGACGCACCGCAACACCGCGAATCTTCGCTATACCGGCGGTTCGTGGCGCCGCCACCGCAGCGAACTCGACGTGAACCGCGTGCTGATCAAAAACCAACTCGCGCTCTCGCTCGCCGCGCTCGACCAAAACAACGGCGGCTGGCGCGCCTTCGATTTTCAGGATAAGCGCCGCCTCTTCGGCTCCGTCACCTGGCGCCCGCTCCGCACTCTCACGATCACCGCGATGGGCGAGACCGGCCGCGACAAGACTGCGGTCGTCCGCTCGTTTTCCGAGATGGAGCAGGTGCTCGCGTGGTATGACAACCGCGTCGCGCGCGGCGCGGACGCGGTGACATTCGTGCCCGCCCTCGTCGCACCCACCGCCGCACAGCAGGCGCTCGGCGTCACCGCACGCGACGGCACGCGCGGCGGCCAGAACAGGCGCGCGACGTTCATCGAAAACGACGGCACGGTCTTCGACGCCATCGGCACGTTTCTCACCGGCAGCTATAACAGCGCCGCCGTGCGCGCACCCGACGGCACACCCGGCATCACCTCCGGCGTCTTCCGCATCTACGATCCGAAATTCTATCCGCTCAACGGTAACGCCGCCGGCCCCGGCATGAATCGCGATCAGGACCTGCGGAACTACACGATCATCGCCGACTGGCAGCCCGCGAAAAATCTCATCCTCAATCTCGCGCAAAATTACCAGCGCACGAATGCCGTCGTGAACCTCATGAACGGCAACAGCCCCGTCCTTCGCGGCGAGGCCAACCGCACGCTCGGCATCGGTGGCCCAACCAATCCCTACGCCGGGCGAATGTATTTCGACGGCAACTGGACGCGCGACATCCACTACGGCGACAGCCGCGAGTCGCGTCTCTCCGCCTCTTACGCGCTCGACACCAAATCGAAATGGTTCGGCACGCACCGCCTCGCCGCCTCGGCCTCGCGCACCGATGTCACGGACATCCGCGCCAATTCGTGGCTCGTGCTCGCCGGCCGCCCCTACAACGCCGATCCCGCCAACGCCAACAACCGGATCAACGTGCGAAATTATCTCACCGAGGGAAACTACGGCACCTACCGCGTCGGGGATTGGCGCTCGCTGCCCGCCACGATCAATTTCGACGGCCGCACGTTTTCGACGGCCTACGCCAACGTCGCCGCCGGTGGCGCGGACAACGGCGGGATGAAGCAGCAGATCGATTCCACGCTCGGCGCGCTGCAAAGCTATTGGTGGAGCGGCCGGCTCGTCACGACAGTCGGCTACCGGAAGGACAAGGTGGAAAACAACCAGCTTGGCTACCGCACCGATCCGATCCAGGGCGAAGTCATCGATCGCGATCCGTCGAAGGGCACGATCGTAAACCTGCTGGGGCAGACGCGCACCGCCGGCCTTGTTTTTCACGTGACCGACTGGCTGTCGTTCATCGCCAACAAGTCGTCGAACGTCGGCGTGCCGCCCCTCGCGCGCACCACGTTTCCCGATGGAAAACTGGCCCCGCTCTCGCAGGGCCGCGGCGAGGATTACGGCCTCGGCCTCGATCTCCTCGACGGAAAGTTGAACGCTCGCTTCGTTTACTTCACCGGCTCCGAGCGCGGCCGCGTGACCGCACCCGTCGCTGGGACACTAACGAACACGAACGTGCGCGTGATGGATGCCTTCGCCGGCGTGCTTGTCGGAAATGGGCTGCCATTTTCAGCCGCGCAGTGGAACCCGATCTACAAGACTTACACCCCGCCGGTGAATTCGATCTCGAACGATTTCGAGTCGAAGGGCTACGAAGCGCGTGTCACCGCGAACCTCACGCGCAACTGGCGGCTCGTCGCCAACTACTCCTACACCGACTCCGGCCGCAACGGCCTCGCGCAGGAAGCGATCGATTGGTATGGGATGAAGCAGATCGATGCGGTGCTGCTCGCCCAGGGCGTGTCGCAAAATGCCGCCGGCCAATACGTCGTCGATCCCGCCGCCTACATTGCGGGCGGCACGATCGCGAAATGGATCGAACTCTCCCGGCAGAATTCCGCCGCAAACCTGAACACGCTCACGACCTCGACAGGCATCCCGATCGCACAGGAAATCTTCAACCTCGTGGACACGCTCAACGCTGAAAAGGAATCGCAGCAGAAACGCTGGGGCGTCCGCCCACACAAAATCAGTCTGTTCACCGCCTACGATATTAAATCGGGCCGGCTGAACGGCGTGACGTTCGGCGGCGGCTGGCGTTGGCGGAGTGCCAATGTGATCGGCGAAAATTCCAAGGGTCAGGAAATCCGTGGCACCGTGATCACCGCCGCCGATCTCATGCTCGGCTACTCGCGAAAGTTCCAAGGTATCCCCGGCCGCGTGCGCTTTCAGGTCAACGTCGCGAATCTCTTCAATCGCGACGAAATCATCCCGTCGCGCCTAGCGACGAGCGCCACCGCGCCTGATGGATTCATCCTCCCCGGCGGCCGTGGCGTCGCGTATAGCCGTTACGATCTCACGCAGCCGCGTGAGTATCGGTTCACGGCGACGTATTCGTTCTAGGCATATATCGCCAACATCAACACGGAGCGGCGGTGAAGATGCGGGCCAAGATTGCACGAGCAGATGCGCCAACGCCGGCAGTCGTGTCGGCAGGAAGTGGTGTTCGTGGACGGCAGCGGCTGGCGGGTTTACAGGTCGGCGAGGCGGGCGCTCGTGTCGCCGAAGCGATCGAGCTTCACGCCCATGCGATCCATCAGCGACAGGTGCAGGCTGCACATCCGCCGGTTGTCGCTGCCGCGATCGAGATATTCGAGCACGCGGCCGGTCTTGAGCGAGCCGCCGCCTTTGCCGGCGAGCATGACGGGGAGGCGGTTGGCCGTGTGCCCGTTGCCGTCGAATAGGCTCGAGGCGAACATCAGCATGGAGTTGTCGAACAGCGTGGTCTCGCCCTCATTGATGGCCTTCATGCGCTGGATGAGGTAGGCGAACTGCGCGAAGTGAAATTGGTTCGTCTTGCGATACATCGCCACCTTCTGCGGGGCGTGACCGTTGTGCGTCAGGTCGAGGTGCAGCGCACCTTGCACGCCTTCGAGGAACTTAAAGTTCATCTGCGAGAGGTCGTTGTTCAGCATGAGCGTAGCGACGCGGGTCTTGTCCATCTGGAACCCGAGCACGACGAGGTCGAGCATCAGCTTCATATGGTCGGGCACGTCTTGCGGCAGCTCGTCTTTTGGACGCGGCATGTCGGGCTTGTCGAGCGTGGGGCGCCAGCCTTCGATGCGCTCCTCGCGGTTCGCGCGTTCGATGCGCTGTTCGATGTCGCGGATGGAGTCGAAGTATTCGGCGAGCTTGACCTTGTCCTCGCTGCTGATTCTGGCGCGAAGGCTCTGCGAGTCTTCGCGCACGGCGTCGAGGATGCTGCGGTCAACTTTGCGACCGGAACCGTCGCCGACGAGGCGGTCGAACGCGCGCGCGGGATAAATTTCCTTGGTCGCCGGCTTCGATGGCGTGGCCCACGAGACGCTGGAGCCGTAGATCATGGAAAGGCCGTCTTCGAGGCGCAGTTCGTTTGGCTCGACCCCGAGCACGAGACTGGGGAGCGCCGTATGGTGGCCGATGCGGGACGCGACAACTTGATCCATCGAGGTGCCGACGCGAATCACCGAAGGATCCAAGCTCACGGTCTCGCCCGAGAGCAAATTCATGCGGCCGAGGTGCGGACTGGTCGAGGCGGCGGCGGTTTGGTTGTAGAGGCCGTCGATGAAAATAATGTCTTCGCGAAACGGTATCATGGGCGCGGCGGCCGGACCGAGCTGCATGGCCGCGCCTTCGCCCTTGGCCCACCAGTCCTCTGGCTCGACGCCGTTGGAATAATATACAACGCCCATCCGCAGCGGTGGTTTGTTGGATGGCTTGCCGGCGACCGGCGCCACCTGAGCGAAGAGCGGGAGCGACTCCAGCCACGGGAGGGTGAGCGCAACGCCAACCCCGCGCAGGAAGTGACGCCGGGTGGTAACTGGAAGGGGTCGGCCGATGTGCATGGTGGTTGGTGAATGAATCCGAGGTTGCGGAAAATTAATTCGTGTCCTTGTTGCGGCTTGGGGTCGAAACGGTCGTGACACCCGAGGTGCCGGGCGCGGTGTCGGCGTCGCCGGCGCGGTTGCGGAACTGGCGGCTCGTGGCGATTTTCACGGCGAGGTTCGCGAACGTTGCGTTGCCGCCGGCGGCGACCATTTCGTTGACGAGCTGGCGGTCGGTCGGAAGCACGGTGCGGCCCAAGGCGTAGCCGAGCATTTTTTTCGCGAGTGTTTTCATCACCTGCGGCTCCTTGTCTTTCAAGTAACCGAGAAGTCCGTCGGCGCCGTTGATCACGCTCTTGTTGGTCAACTCGCCCGTTGCGTCGATGGGTTTGCCGTCTTCGTAAGAGGCGCGGGTGCGGCCGACGGCATCGAAACCCTCGAGCGGGAAACCGAGCGGATCAATCTTCACGTGGCAGGAAGCACACGTCGGGTTGGTTTTGTGCTCGGCGAGTTTCTCGCGCAGGGTGAGGTCGCCAAAAGATTTCGGGTCCGCGGCGAGCGCGGCGACGTCGCCCGGCGGCGGCGGCGTGGGCGTGCCGAGAATGCGCCGCAAGATCCAATCGCCGCGTTTCACGGGGCTGGTCCGCAGCGGCGCCGAGGTGATGGCGAGCACGGAACCGAGGCGCAGCGCGCCGCCGCGGTTGAAGGCGTTGGCGCCATCAATCTTCACCATCTCGCCCATTGACTTCACTTCCTGGTCGATGCGATAAAATTTCGCTAGCGGTTGATTTAGGAACGTGTAGTCGCCGTAGAGAATTTCTTTCACTGGGCGATTTTGCCGGACCAGATATTCGAACGTGGAGACGGATTCTTCATACATCGCCGACTTCACTTCATCGGTAAACTCCGGGAACCGGCCGGTATCGATGCCGCGATATTCATCGAAGTGGTAGAACCCGAGCCATTGACCGAAAAATTCGGTCGCGAGCCGGCGTGCCTTTGGATCGGCCGTCATGCGCCTGACCTGTTTTTCGAGCGACGCAGGCTTCGTCAACTCCCCGGCGGCAGCGGCACGGCGCAGCTCTTCGTCGGGAATCGAAGACCAAAGGAAGAAACTCAACCGGCTCGCCATCTCCCAATTGTTGAGCGGACGCTCGGCGCGATCCGCCACGGCTTCGACGCGATATAGGAACGACTGCGACACGAGAATGCGCGCAAGCAGCGCTCTAATCGCGGCGTCGTGATTGAGACCGATTTCCTTGCGCGAGTGCTCGTAGAAAGTTCTTAGCCGCGTTTTCTCCGCCGACGTCAGCGGTCGGCGCCACGCGCGGCCCGCAAACGCAAGCGCGTCCTCGATGTGGCCGGGCTGCGCGAGCGTCAGCGTCTTCGTTACTTCGTTGTAGCTCGTGCGCAGCGCCGCGACCTGCGGCTGCATTTCGGCGGGAATGGTTGCCATCTGGGCCGCGTCGATGTCCTGAATGTGCGGGCTCTTCAGCTTCACTTGGTAGTGGTCGGCCAACACGCTCAGATAGCCGTCATGATACGGAAACGAACCGAGGAGGTTGTTCCACGCTTGGTTCAACCGGACTCGATCGATTTCATCGAGCATGTAGTCGGCGAAGAACTGATCGGTCCGCTGATATTTCACCTTCAGGACAAACGCGTCGTGCTCCGGCGTGTTGTAGGTGCTGTCGAACGGCCACGGCACCGGGTCCTTGTCGGCGGGACTCGCCTCACCGTGCGAATTCGGGGGCATGAGCGCAAGATACTCGGCGATACTGGCGCGAAACGCCTTGTAGCCAGCGTTGGCCGGATCGCCCAGCAGCACGTGGCCCTGCTGGCCGCCGCGCGCGCCAAATCCGCCAGCACCACCAAGCGCCTGCGCGCCGGCCGCGCGGTCCGTGAGCGCGAGGCGCACCACCGTGTTTCGATCCGTGCCGAGTTCGGCATCGACCTCAAGGCTCGTGATGCCGCTGCCCGACGGTGCGGGGAACTCCAGCGTGACGGGTCCCGTCGTCGCAAAATCGTCCGGCCCAATCGCAATGCCGTCGGGGCTCTTGCCGAACGCCAGCGCCGCTGCCGCTTCAGCGGACAACAGCGTGCGCAACGGCGTTTCGGAGAGAATCGGGCCGACGGGCGCGCGGGCGCGGCGACCGGCCAAGTTGGTATCGTTCACGTCGCCGTCCGCGGCCGCGAGCGCAGTTGCCGCCGGGTCGCCGGTGCCCCGCCCGCCACGTCCGCCGGTGGGAAAAGCCCGCGTCACCACACGAGGATTTCGCCAGATGACCACCGGACTCACACCGGCTCTCGGATTGAGGTCGGTAAGTGAGATGAGAATTTTTGTCGGTGCGGCCGCTGCGGCTGGCAAGGGTGGCGTCGCGGGCGCATCCTTTGCCGCGGCCGGCCCGTTCTGCCCTCCGCCGCCGCCAAACCCTCCCCCGAACCCAAATCCACGCCCAAACCGCGCTCCGCCCACCGGGAAAACATAGTGATACGCCGGCACGGCTCCCAGCGATTTGTCGTTGAAGACGAGCGGGCTCTCGTCGCCTTTTCCGTCCTTCGCCAGAGCCCCGCGGTCGAAGAACCAGACCGGCCAATTAGTGAGGGCCTTGTAGATTTCGTCGCAACCGGCGCGTGCCTTCTCGAGCGACGCTTGCACGTCGGTCGTGGGTGGCGGGAGGGCCTTCCAGCGTTCAGCCGTCTCTCGACTGGGATAACCAAGATTTGTCCGAATGACGGTCGACCAGATGAGCTCTGCCAATTTTTCCGTGAGGCCCTCCTTGGCCGCAAGATCGCGCAGCGTGGCCCGGCGGTCTCCGAGCGCCGCGCGGTGCTTGTAATACCACGCGACGTAAAACGCCTTGCCGTATTTTTCCAAGCCGAACGGAAGGCCGCCTTCGCCTGACACCAGCCGAAAGCCCTTGGTCGAGTGGAGATCGTTGATGCGATTGATGGCGAACAATTCCAAACCGCTCCGTCCCGTGTCGGGCGAAAACTCCAGCGGGCCCGCCCCAATAATCGCGTGCTCGGCCGCCCGTTTGGCGGCTTCGAGATAACGCTCGATGTTCGCATCCTGCACGAACTGCACATCGCCGAAGTTCGTGAATCCCTCGCCACCGACCGCGTCACTCGAAGCATCGATTCCCACCGGGATGTCGATGCCGGTGAGATCGCGGATCGCATAGGCATACTCGCCGCTGGTCAGCCGCCGGACGGTCACCCGCCCCGGCTCGCCCGCATGCGCGCGCAGATAGTCATTCAGCGCCGTCCGCACGGCGGCGGCTGCGGCGGTCCGTTCGGATTTCGACGGAATCAACTCCGCATCGGCCGGCGGCATCTCCGCCGTCTCCAGCATCTCCGCCACCCTGTCCCACGCATCGGCGCGTGCGCCAACCGAAGGTTGCGCGAGGAGTTTTTCCAGACTGAGACCCGCCTTCGGCTTCTCACCCCGATGGCACTCGACGCAATATTTTCGAAGGACTTCAGACGTTTTGCCCGCCACGACGGAGCCCAAAGATTTCACAGGCTGCGCGGACAATGCCGCGCATAGCCCGAGGAATACCACACCGAGGCTCGAGAAGGGGCGTTTCACGACGCTTGAACTGGGAGGATTGGCGCGGCTAAACGCAACGCAATCCTAGTTTCCAGTGGTGGAAACTAGGCGTGGGCTTTCGGCTCCCAGACGAATCACCACAGCCGTGCGCGGGCGGGCGAGTTAGAAGCTGACGGTCGTCGACAACACGAATTTCCGCGGGTCGGGGTTCACGAAGCTGGTCAGGATTTGCTGGCGGGGATTGCCGGCGAAGAGCTGGTTGTTCGTGAGCGTGGTGTAGGCGGAGGCGAAGTTGCCCACCGGGCCGCTGCGGCCCCAGATGGGGTCGCGGTTGTCGAGCACATTGGTGACGTTGAGCTGGAACCGGGTCTGATACTTGCCGATCCGGCGGGTGTAGTTCGCCCCAAACACGACGGTGTGCTGCCATGCGGGCGGCGTCCAGAGGTAGTCGTAGGCCGCCTCGGTGTTCTGCAGCACCGTCGGATTGGGTGCGCTGTCTGGGATGGCGAACTTGATGCGGGCATCGCGGCTGCCGTTCTTCCCGTGGCCGCGGTATTGGAGCCCGGCGTTGACGCGCAGTCCGCGCAGCAGGCCTTCGCGGAACGAGTAGGCGCCGGCGAGATTCACGCGGTGGCGCACCTGATTGTTTTCCAGCGTGCCCGTGGTCAGGCCGCTGAGGCTATTGTCGATATTGAGCAACGCGGTCTGAATCTGCGTGGGATCGCGGATCGTTTTGCCGTTGATCACGGCGCCCTGCGCGGCCTTGGCACCGGCTTCCCACTCGGCGCGGTTCGCGGCGACATACGTCTTCCGATCCTCGCTTTCCGTGACGATATACGAGACCGGGTGGGAATAGTTGAAGTTGAGCGTGAGGTTGCGCGTCGGGTTGGCGGTAAGCTCGGCCTCCCAGCCTTCCAAGCGGCGGGAGTTCGGATCCGAATAGGCAAAGCCCACACCCGCAGTCGTGGTCGTCAGCTTGGGATCGGTGTAGCCGAGGTTGGTCCAGATGTTCGCGATGTCGCCCGCGCTGCCAAAGGCGGCGGGGTTGTCGCGCTGGGTCGTCTCGTAATGGGTGAGCGTGAGGTAGGCCTTGCCTCCCGGAATCGAGTAACGCAGGCCGAAATCCTTCGTGTCGGAGTGCGTCAACGGCGGGAGCGTGCCGTCGAGGAGCGGGTTTTGCACGCCCGACGAAGGCGGCTGGTTGTTCTCCGCGTAGTTGAAGACGAAACCAACGGGCGCGAGAAATTTTTTGACGAACCCGAGACGCTCGCCTTGGAACGGATAGGCGACGAATCCGTAGGCATATGAGCTCACGGTTTCTTTCCGCCTAAACGGATTTCCCGCCGTGTTGAAGCCCAGCAGGTTTTTGAAATCGGGCGCGCCGGTGGACCCCGGCAGGCCGGCCGCGAGGCGCGGCAGATTTTCAACCTCCACCACGTCGCGACTGTAGCTGACCGTGATGGCGAGCTTCTCGTGGAAGAAGGCACTCTGCGACGTCAGCCCCCCACGCTTCACCCCGCGCTCCGTGACGCCGCCAGCCGTGTCCGAGTAAACCCACCGGCCGGGGACTTTGCCATTGGGGTCGGTCAAGACCGGCCCGAGGTCCGGACGCGGATCGCCCCAGTAGACGCGATAGAAAAACCGGTTCGCATTGTCGAAGGGATCGGCCGTGGTGGGATTGTCGGCCCGCCGCCAGGCACTGGTGCGGTTTTCGGACTGCGTGGCGCGGTCGCTGAGACTGAGGCTGAGCTGCTGTTTGTAATCCCCCCACCGTGGGACGAAGAAACGGTAGGTCGCCTGGCCGTATAACTCGCGGATGGCATCCTGACTGTAGATATTGTTCTGTTCGACATCGGTGAACGTCCGCAGAAACCGGGGATTGATCTGTCCGCTGGGGAGCAGCCGGTTGACGTCGATGATCGCCGCGTTGGGACTGGGGTTGGACCAAATCGTGTTGTTGTCGAAATCGTTTTTCACGAAGCCGACCCGCAGGAAGAGATTGCCGACGCGGTGCTCGACGTTGAGCGAACCGGTGCTCGCATCGCGAGCCGCCACGTTGTCCTTCGGCGCCGCGCTGAAATGCGGATCGATGCCCGGGATGGCGGCGCGGCGCGCCGGAACGGCCTTCAAATATTTGTTACCGATGTAGGGAATGCGGATGGCGCTGCCGTTGATGCCGCGGGTGCGGTATTGGTTGCCGCCGTAATCCTGCATGTCGCGCGTCGCGAAATTCCACACGAACATGTTCGGCGCGCTGCCGTTCGCCCCGACGGTCATGCGCTCGAGGCCGGCGTTGTTGAGGGTGGTGTTGTTATTGGCCAGCAGGGCCGAGTTGTCGTTGTTGACCGTGACACTGTCCCACTGGCTCTGGGCGTCGCCGTTCGTGATCGACCAGAGGTTGTTCCACTCGCGCACGCGCTCATACTCCGCGATGACCTGCGTGTTCTTCCCGAGCTTCGTCACTGCGTTTATGGTCCAGGCGTTTTTGATCTTGGGTGTGCCATCCTGATAGCCCGGGGCGTTTTGGTTCAGCGCGTTAAAGCGCAGCCCAAAACGATCCCAGCCCTTGCTGTAGTCGAGCGTGGCGCGGTGGCCGCCAAACGTGTCGCCTTGGAGCGAGAAGCCCGTGGCTGCACTGTTGAAGCGTGCCCGTTTGCTCGTGCTGCCTTGGCGTCCACCGGACCGCCGTCGCCGAACATCGACGTATCGGGGCCACGCTGGAATTCGTAGCGCTCGGTGTTGTAGCTGTCGGCCGCGCCGAAGTTGATCGAGCCGTTGCGCGTCGGAAAGTTGTCGGTCGACGGCGCCCCGCGGACGATGTTCTGGTAAACGCTGACCGCCGAAGGATCGGAATTCGGCACCGAGGTGCCCAGGTCGAAGCCCATCGTCCAAGTGCCGGCTTCGTTCATGTTGGTGATGTTGAAGTCGTCCATGAACTCTTTCGTCATGACCGAAATCGAGCCGGGTGTGAGCGCGAGCGGCGTGTCGACGCGGCCGCCGGAGAGGGTGTTGCCCGCGGCGTAGCCCACATCCTTGTCGGTGCTCACCTCGAACGGCGTCAGCAGGATGGTGCCCGCCGCCTTCGCCTCGTCGCTCGCCTTCTGCGCGAGCTCACTCGGATCGAGGACGCCGTTCTTGTTTTTGTCGTATTTCGCCAGCGTCGCGGCGTCGGTCGGAGACGCCACTTGCGCGAACATCGAGGCGGCGCTCGCCAAGGCGAGTGCCACCGAAATACCTCTAACCAGGGTTGGTTGGGCTGTAGTCATGGGGTAGGAAAGCGAAAACAAAATCCGTCGCTGGGGCGCAGTCATGCAAAGGGACCAGCTGCGAGCAGCAATGGGAAAAGCGCGGCAAAACCAACGGGCTCTTTCGACCGCTGGCGAGTTTGGGTGGGGAAATGGGATGGGGAGTTTAGTGGGTGCCGACGAAGAGGCACAGCGGTTTGGTCGAGTCGCGCTCGGCCAGAAACTTCGCGACTTCCTCGGCATTGGTTCCACCAAGCCCCGGGCCCGCCACGTGTGGTCGAATTTGCAGTGGATCTTCTCCCAGCCGTTGTGCGCCAGCTTGCCGATCGCCGCGACTTCATAGCCGAGCGCATGGAGCACGGACGGCAGGCCCGCGACCTCGGTGCCCTTCGGCACGTGGTTGGGCTCGGCGCCATTGCGCGCCGGCCACAGCCCGGTCCGACTCGGGCCGCAGCGCGGCGACGAAGCCAAAGACGTTCAACCTTGAACACGATGAGAAAAAGGAAACGTTTCCCGCAACCGATCCGCTGCCCTGGCGAAATCGCCCTCGTCCAATCCATGCGACTCTTCTTTTTGTTCGGCCTGCTGTGGACTCCTTGGTGCCTCCTCCGCGCCGCCGCGCCCACTCGCCCCAACGTCGTCATCCTCCTCGTCGACGACCTCGGCTGGGGCGATGTGAGTTGCCTGAACAATGGCGCGGTCAAAACGCCCCACATCGATCGCATCGCAGCGAGCGGCGTGAAGTTCACCTCCGGCTACGTCACCGCGCCACTCTGCGGGCCGTCGCGCGCCGCTTTTTTCAGCGGACGCTACGCGCAGCGGTTCGGATTCTGGGACAACAGCGGCGGCATTCCCGTCGCGCAGCCGCTGCTCCCGGGCGTGCTCCGTGCCGCCGGTTATCGCACCGCGCTCCTCGGCAAATGGCACAGCACGGGCCCGATGCCGCACGCGCGCGGGATTTTCGACGAGACGCTCTGCTCGCCCGTCTCCAGCCCGTTCATCGACTACCACCACCCGAAGCTCGCCCGCAACGGCGTGGTCGAGGAGAGCGACGAGTATTCCACCGACCTCTTCGCGCGCGAGGCGGTCGCGTTTATCGAGCGCAACAAAACCAACCCGTTCGCGCTCACGGTCACATTCAACGCCCCGCACATCCTCCGCGTCGTCAAGAACGCCCAGCTGATCCGCGCCGACTACGACGCCGCCCTCGCCGCCGGCAAAACCCTCGACATCCCCAAGGTCCCGATGGCGCGCCCCGGCGACGCGGAAAAGTTCGCCACACAATTTCCCGGCGACACCGCGCGCGCCGACACCGTCGCCACCATCGCCGCGCTCGACGAAGCCGTCGGCCGCATCCTCGATAAACTCCAGCAAGCTGGCCTTGAGCGCAGCACCATCGTGTTTTTCTTCGGCGACAACGGCGGCCACCCGGAAAACCGGAGCGAGAGCCTCCCGCTCCGCGACTACAAGTGGAGTCTCTTCGAGGGCGGCATCCGCGTGCCTTTTCTCGCGAGCTATCCCGGCGTGTTTCCCGCCGGCCTTACGTTTTCTCATCCCGTCAGCTCGCTGGATATTTTTCCCACCGTCGCCGCGCTCACCGGTGTCACCCCGCCCGCCGACCTCGACGGCGTGAACCTCACGCCGTTTCTCACCGGGAAAAATACTGCCGCGCCGCACAACGCGCTCTTCTTCGCCATCAACGGCCTCGGCGCCGTCCGCAGTGGCCGCTGGAAACTCGTCCTTGCGCCCAACCTCGCCCCGCAACTCTACGATCTCGAAGCCGATCCCGGCGAAAAGACCGATCTCGGGGCGAACCACGCCGGGCGTGTGCAAGGGTTGCGCAATCTGTGGCAGGCATGGCACGCGCCACTCCCCGCCCAACCGCGGCCGGCGGAGGGGAAGAAATAGCCGCGCCCGGTGAAATATACGGGCAGGCTGAAACTCGCGTGACCCACCGCCGGTAAGCATCGCCTGCCGCGCGCCCACGCAGCCGCCAAAACGATCTGCTGCGAGCGGAGCCGGCGCGATCAGCCTGCCAGCTTCCTCACGCGGATGTGGAGGAAGTAGGCGGCCACCGCCGCGTCTTGGAGCAGCGGGTGCGCGCGCACCGTGGCCGCGGAGGGACACGGTTCGGCGAAGCGCTCCAACGTGAAGCCGGCTCCCATCAGCAAATTCAGCCACTCGCTGATCGGCCGGTGGAAGCGCGGCACCTTAAACATCGGCAGCCCGCGCCGCAGCGACTCCGGCGCATTGCCGAAAATCCATTCGTCCACACGGCCGCGCGCATCGACAAAATAGTCCCCTACTTCGATCGCGTAGGTCACGCGTTCTTCGTCGCGACAATTGCGCCGGTGCGGCGGGTTGAAACACGGATGCGTCATCGAAAATTGCAGAAACCCGCCCGGCCGCAGCACGCGAAACGCCTCGGCCAGCACCTGCTCGATCTCGGGGATGTCCATCAGGCTCATGAAGGCGGTCGCGAAATCAAACGACGCGTCGGCAAACGGCAGCTCCACCGCGCTCGCCTCGCGATACGTGATGCCGAGCGGTGTGCGCGTCTCCTCGGCCTGCGCGTGGCGGATGAAGGTTGCCGCGATGTCGATGGCCGTCATCGTCGCGCCGCGTTTGGCCACGAGCCGCGTGTTGTGCCCTTCGCCGCACCCGAGATCGAGGCCGACGAGCCCGTTCACGGACGGCAACAACTCCAAAAACGCCGGCGTGTTGAGGTGGTCACGGTAAACGTCGTAACCCGCGCGCGCGAGTTTCGTCCACGCCTCGGCGTTCTTATTCCAAAATTCTCCCACGGTGCGGTGATTCATGCGCGGGGCGACTCTGTGGGCCGGCCGCCGCGCCGCAATCGCCGAAGCCGCGCGCGTGCCGGCCGCATTTCGCCCCCGCTGACCCACAAATCGAAATCGCGGCTTTGCGTGCCGGCGGGTTTGCGCTACCGTCGCTCCCCATGTCCGCCGATCTCAGCGATCTCTACCAGCAGGTCATCCTCGACCACAACAAGCGCCCGCGCAATCGCGGCAAGCTGCCCACGGCCAACCGCGTCGCCCACGGCGACAACCCAAGCTGCGGCGACCAGTGCAGTGTTTACCTGCGGCTCGACGCCGGCGCCCCGGGGCAGCCCGAACGCATCGCGGAGATTTCCTTCGACGGCTCGGGCTGCGCCATCTCGCAGGCCAGTGCCTCACTCATGACCACGCAGGTGAAGGGCAAGACCGCGCCCGAGGTCGAGGCGATGTTTCAAAATTTCCACCACATCGTGACGACGGGTGAAACGCCCGAGGAGATCAGCGATCTCGCGGCCTTCGCCGGCGTGCATTCCTTCCCGGCGCGAATCAAATGCGCCACCCTCGGCTGGCACGCCACGCTCAACGCCCTCCACGGCGAAGCCACACCGGCGACGACCGAAAAGCACACCGACTGAAATGAGGGATCCAAAAACCAGAAAGCCATAAATCCGGAAATCTGTTTCCTGATTTCCTGGCTTCCGTCTTCCTTCGTTTTCAAAAACAAATTTCGATGAGCCTCCCTTGGAAAAACGTCCGCGCCGACTTTCCCATTTTGCATCAACAGGTGCATGGCAAGCCGCTCGTCTATCTCGACAGCGCCGCGACCGCGCAGAAACCGCGCACTGTGATCGATGCGCTGGTGCACTACTACGAGCGCGACAACAGCAACGTCCACCGCGGGCTCCACGCGCTCTCGATGCGCGCGACCGATGCCTACGAAGGCGCACGCACGCGCGTCGCCAAGTTCATCAACGCCGCCGATCCGGCCGAAATCATTTTCACGCGCGGCACGACCGAGGGCATCAACCTCGTCGCCCGCAGCTACGCCGCCACGCTCAAGCCCGGCGACGTGATCCTGTGCACCGAGATGGAGCACCACTCCAACCTCGTGCCGTGGCAGCAGGCCGCCAAGGCCAGCGGCGCGACGCTCCGCTACGTGCCCGTGCTCGGTGCCGACGCCGAGGGCGGCCTTGACCTCGCGGCGCTCGACACGCTCCTCACGCCGCATGTGAAGGTCTTCGCGTTCACGCACATCTCCAACACCCTCGGCACGATCAATCCCGCCGCCGAACTCTGCCGCCGCGCGCGCGCCGTGGGCGCCGTGAGTGTGATCGACGGCGCGCAATCCATCGGCCACGGTCCGTTCGACGTGCGCGCGCTCGGCGCGGACTTCGTGGCGTTCTCCGGCCACAAAATGTGCGGGCCCACCGGCATCGGCGTGCTCTACGGCCGCCGCGCCCTGCTCGACGCGCTCGCACCCGATGAGACTGGCGGCGGCATGGTCGTGAGCGTCACCTACGAGGAAGCGAAATGGAAACCCTCGCCCGAACGCTTCGAGGCCGGCACGCCCAACATCGCCGATGCCATCGCGCTCGGCGCCGCCTGCGATTACCTCGACGCCCTCGGCCGAGACCAAATCGCGCAACACGATCGCCACCTAGCGGCGCTGGCGCGCGAGAAGCTCTCTGCCATCCCCGACATCCGCATCATCGGCCCGCGCGCTGGCGGCGAACGCAGCGGGCTCGTGAGTTTCGCCTTTGCGGACGTGCATGCGCACGACGTCGTGACCTTCGCCGACGAAGACGGCATCGCCCTCCGCGGCGGCCACCACTGCAACCAGCCGCTCATGCGTAAACTCGGTCTCACCGGCACCACGCGCGCGAGTTTCTACCTCTACAATACCGAGGAAGAAATTGATCTACTCGTCGCGAGTTTACGCCGGATCGTGAAATTTTTCGGCGGAAGCTGAGCGCGGACGAATGCTTCGTAGGCCAGCGCACTTGCGCGCGCCCAAACCACGCCCGCAAGCGGGCTGTCTACACGAACAAATCGAAATCGGGAATCTGAGCGGTGAAATTATTGAGACTTACCCAAAGATGTGACGGCGCGGGTTTGAAAGTAGGGCGGGTCTCTGACCCGCCTTCAGGGCGATAAGGGCAGGTCGAAGACCTGCCCCACGGCAGAGGCTCGATCTCTTCTTTGAGTCATCCTAAGTAATATGCCCGAGTCGGCAGTTGACCGTCCGTCCGGCGCGTCTTTCAACTTTTACCTTTCAACCCTCAACCTCTTCCTCCCATGAGCCTCACCATCAA
The DNA here is from genome assembly GCA_025352845.1 of Opitutaceae bacterium. Classification (GTDB taxonomy): domain Bacteria; phylum Verrucomicrobiota; class Verrucomicrobiia; order Opitutales; family Opitutaceae; genus ER46. The sequence continues at coordinate 4,522 of JANXSC010000046.1, read as the reverse complement.
ACCCGCGTCCTCCTGCGCCTTTGACCAAATCTCCCTCGGCGAAGTCATGCTTCGCCTCGATCCCGGCGAGGGCCGCATCCGCACCGCGCGGGAATTCAAGGTCTGGGAGGGCGGCGGCGAATACAACACGTCGCGCGGTCTGCGCAAGGCCTTCGGGCTGAAGACCGCCGTCGTCACCGCCTTCGTCGACAATGAGGTCGGCCACCTCGTCGAGGATTTCATCATGCAGGGCGGCGTCGCAACCGACTTCATCCAGTGGCGTGAAGATGACGGCATCGGCCGCACGGTCCGCAACGGTCTCAACTTCACGGAGCGCGGCTTCGGCATCCGCGGCGCCGTCGGCAACCCCGACCGCGGCAACACCGCCGCCTCGCAGCTCAAGCCCGGCGACATCGATTGGGATCATATTTTCGGCAAGCTCGGCGTGCGCTGGTTTCATACCGGCGGGATCTTCGCCGCCCTGTCGGCCTCCACTGCGGAAATCACCGTCGAGGCCGTGAAGGCCGCCAACAAACACGGCACGATCGTCAGCTACGATTTGAACTACCGTCCGTCGCTCTGGAAAACTATCGGCGGCTTGAAAAAAGCGCAGGAGGTCAACCGCGAGATCGCGAAGTATGTCGATGTGATGATCGGCAACGAAGAGGACTTCACCGCCTCGCTCGGTTTCGCCGTCAAGGGCGCCGAGGATCTCAAGCACATCGAGACCGACGCTTTCAAAGCCATGATCGAGACGGCAGTGACGGAGTTCAAAAACTTCAAGGTCGCCGCGACCACGCTGCGCCATGTCCACACCGCCACGGTCAACGACTGGTCCGCGATCCTCTGGCACGCCGGTAAATTCCACGAAAGCCGGCAGTATCCCCGCCTCGAGATCCTCGACCGCGTCGGCGGCGGCGATTCGTTCGCGAGCGGCCTGCAGTTCGGTTTTCTCCAGTTCAACGATGCGCAGAAAGCCGTCGACTACGGTGCGGCCCACGGCGCGCTCGCCTCGACTACGCCCGGCGACACCTCGATGGCCACGCGCAAGGAAGTCGAAAAGGCGATCGCCGGCGGCGGCGCCCGCGTCGTCCGCTGAGAGCCAACCCGAAAAAATCCCGCATGCTGGCCGCCGGGTAGCCGAAGTCGGGAGACTTTGGCCCGTGCGAAGACGATTGCGGCCAAAGTCTCACGACTTCGGCTACGGGTTATTCGGATAGGTTCTACGGCGACGCTCAGTCTTCGCTTTTCAGAAACGCGATCAAGCCGGCCAACTCCGGCTTGGTCATCGCCTGCTCCAAACCGTCGGGCATCAGCGAGAGGCCCGACGCGGTGAGCGAAGTCATGCTCTTGCGCAGGACCGTCTCTTCCGTGCCGAACGCCGTGCGCAGCGTCACGCTGCTGTCACTCTCGCCGGCGAGCCAACCCGTCAGTGTGCGGCCGTCCTGCGTGACCACGGTCAACGTCTGGTAGTTCGGCGCGACCTCGTAGTTGGGCACGAGAATATGGAGCAGAATCGCGTCCGCCGGCTGATTGCGCAGCCCGGTGAGATCGGGACCGACTTTGCCGCCGACACCGCGATGCGTGTGACACGCTGAGCACACGCGTTGAAACGCCGCGCGTCCGAGCGCGATGTCGCCACCCGCCGCAATCACGGCGCGATGCGCGCGGTAAACGTCCATTCGGTCGCCACTCTCGATCGATTTGAACAACGCCTCGGCCTCGGTGCGCACGGTGGCTTCGGCGTGTTTCAGCAATTGCGTGCGGCGATTCGAGGAAATCTCCGCCGGCGCAATCACCCCCGCCTTGATCGCGCCGAACAGGGACGCGATCAGCGCCGGTCGCGCACTAAGAGTTGCGACCACCGCCTCGCGAATCTGCGGCGTGTAGCGCGACCAGTTCTCCTGCGCGATCAGCAGTGCGCCTCCACGCGGATCGCCGATGCGTTCGAGTGTGCGCACAGCCGCCAACTGTAGTTCGGGCGGTTGGAGGCTGCCGAGTGTCTGCGTGACCACGGGTGCCACGGTCACGAAATCACTGTAGCCAAGAAGCGCGAGGGCGCTGAGTCGCTCGGCCGTAGATGCCTGCGGATCGTTCGCGCGCGCGGCGGCGGTGCGATACAACGATTGCAACGACGCGGCCTCCTCACCTCGCAACAAGTTCGCCAGCGTCGGTTTTTCGCCCGTGGCCTTCGTCGCCACACGACCACGCAAGCCATCCGCCAGACCGAGCACGGCCGACATCCGCCACGCCAAGTCGCCCTCGCCAACGAGCAGCGGACGGAGAAAATCGCGGCACGCCTCGGGAGTCGCACCCGCACCGAACACACGGCCGAGATGTTCCATCACGACGGCAAAGTTCGCCGGATTTTCGGCGCGCCTGGTTTGCAGCGCCGCGAGAAATTCGCTCATCCGCGCGCCGACTCCGCTCAGCACCGCCGCGCGCGTCCACCGATCTCCGCCGTCGCGGATGGCTATTTCGGCGAGGGCGGGCACGGCGACGGCATCGGCGATCGAGCCAAGGGCGAGCGCAGCGCAGAAGCGCACACGCGCATCGCTGTCGCGGGCGGCAGCCATCATCGGTGCGAGCAATTCCGGCGCGGTCTCAAGGCGTTCGCCCGCCAATTGCACGGCCTGTTCGCGCACGCGCGCATCGGCGTCGCGCAGCGCGGCCGCAACCACCGCCGGCGTGAGCGCCTGCAAGTCACGCAGGGTCCACAGTGCCCTCGTGCGCGCCTCGGATAATTTTCCCGCCGTCACGATCTTTTCGAGCGCCGCGATCGCGGTGGCCGGGCGCTCGCCGTGCTCGAGCAGCAGCCGTTGCGCCCGCGCGCGCCACCACTCCTCCGGCGACTCAAGATCAGCGACAAGAGTCGCGGCGCTCACATCGCGGGCGGCCGAGTTTGCCGCGCGCGACGCATCCTTCACCACGCGATATATCCGCCCGCGATCCTTGCCGCTTTCGAAGTCGAGCAGCCCGCGCGATTCCTCCGGCACATAGCGCGGATGGTCGATTTCGCGGCGATACATGTCGGCGACATAGAGCGCGCCGTCGGGACCGTTCGCGAGGAAGACGGGCCGGAACCACACGTCGGTCGAGGCGAGAAATTCCCTTCCCGTTTCGGCGAGCGACGAGCGGAGAGACGCACCTTCGCTCCGGAAAATTTGACGCTGCACGAGATTTTGTGCGGGTTCGCAGATGAAGACGTTGCCCACATGGGCCGGCGTGAGCGCGGTGCCGTCGAACACCACGAGCCCGCACGCCGAGGTAAACGTGCCGGTGTGCGGCGCGGCCATCAGCTTTGGAATATACTCGGCGGTGATCACGGCGCGGCTGATGGGGAAAACCTTGGCCTCGGCTTCGACCTTCGAGACTTCCTGCATCGAGTCGCTAAACGCGAGGTGCGGGTTGCGCCGCAGCTGCCAGGGCTCGAGCATGATTTGCAGCACCGGATGACGGTTCGATGAAACGAAGCGGCGCCCAAACGCATCGAAAGCGAGCCCGAACTGCCCGCGCCCGCCCGTGTTCTCGAATTCAAACGTGTCGGGATCGAAGCGGCCGTCGCGCCCGGTGAACACCACTGCGGCACGCTCCGGGTGCGCGGGCGAGGTGATTTTGCCGCCGTTGAGTCCGCTTGTGATATAGACTTTCCCGTCGAGCCCGAGCGTGGGATGGCTCGTGCGGATTTGCGCGGTTTTCGTGATGTCGAATCCCGTCAGCACCACGCGCCGCACGTCGGCCACGCCGTCGCCATCGGTATCCTGCAAAAACAAAATGTCCGGTGCCGCCGTGACGAACATGCCGCCGCGCCAAAGCATGATGCCGTTCACGTAGCCGAGGCCGGTCGCGAACTCCGTGCGCTTGTCGAAGCGCCCGTCGCCATCGGTGTCCTCCAGCAGCGCAATCCGCCCCGCCGTCGTGTGGTCACCCTCGACCGGATCGGGATAGCCGCGGCCCTCGACGACGTAGAGCTTGCGCGGATTTTCAAAGGCAAACGCCACCGGGCTGACGACGAGCGGCTCTGCCGCCACGAGTTCGATCCGCAGGCCCGGCTCGATCTGGAAACGCGTCAGCGCCTCCGTCGGCGAAAGCGCCGGATGCCGATCGACGGCGAACGAAGCCGTGATTCCAAAAGCGAAGAGCGTGAAGCACCAGAGTGAGAAACGGACGCGGGTGACCATGGCAAGTCACTCCTGACCCAGCCGCGATATGGCTGCAATCACTTCCATTGTCAGCAGGCGACGTGCTGAGTGCCGGCGAAATAGAACTGGGCATCAAAACCAAGTTGCCAACGGCGCGTGACACAGCAGCCTCTCCTTCATGCATGCGACGGAAATTCCGAATTTCGACCGCCTGACGGACGCGCAACGGCTCGCGCTGGCCGACGAAATCCTCGGTTCGCTGCGTTCCCCTGACTCGCTGCCTCCGCCCCTCGCTCATCGCGCCGAACTTGATCGCCGCTGGGCCGCTTTTGAGGCGGATTCCAGCCGCGCCCTGACGAAAGAAGGATTGATTTTCGATGCGGCATCGCTGGCCAACGTCC